>JAVBJS010000161.1:0-32161 GCA_031546885.1 Desulfovibrio sp. | reverse complement strand
AACCCCCTTCTCATTGGGTTTTTTCCCCCTCCCCCGAACCCCCACCCTCTTTCCCCTAAACTTTTTAATTTGAGGCCGTTGCACAGTGCAACAAACTCGCACCGTGCAGCGAACTCGCACAATGCAGCGAACTCGCACAATGCAACGAACTCAAAATGAGATAATTGCTCTCAATTTTATCAGGAAGCAAAGAAAGAAGGACGAACCCGTATATCGCGGGTGCAGGGGGCCGTTGCCCCCTGCTAGGGGAGTCTGAGGGGGCAACGCCCCCTCAGTGTAAACTTATATAAAACTTATATTAACTATCAGTTTCGGCCCAGTTTACCAAAATGGAAACAATGCGGCGCTCGGCAACGGCTTCTACAGTAAACCGGTAGCCTTCATGCTCAAAGGAATCGCCTGCTTCAGGCAATCGTCCGAGCTTTGAAAGTGCGAACCCTGCAAGGGAGGTGTAGTCATTACTTTCGCTGACAAGGTTAGCTATACGCATAAGGGATTCCAGCACATGAACGTCTGCTGTGCCCATAATGCGCCACCCCCCCTCGGGAAGGGGCTGCACCGTGGCAGGCTCATCTTCATCGTGCAGTTCTCCTGCAATGGCTTCAAAGATATCCATAAAGGTGACCAAACCTTCAATGGAGCCAAATTCGTCTGCCACAAAAACAAGATGAACGGGGTTACTCCGTAAGCTTTCCAGAAGGGTGATAACGCGGGATGAGGCTGGAGCAAAGGTTGGCTCTTCCAGTGTTTCAGGACGGATGGCTCCATACTGCATAAGATCACCCAAAAGGGCTGCGGCATGAGCAACGCCTTGCACTGTATCCAGGCTCCCTTTGCATACGGGTAAGATGCTGGGGGTTCCCGCTAAAAGAAGGGCTTTTTGGGCTTCTGGGGTATCATTTAAGTTGAGAAAGGCGGCGTCGGCACGATGGGTCATGATGGAACGGACAGTACGCTCGGAGAGAGTCAGAACGCGGCTGACCATATTAACCTCTTCCGAGGCAAAAACTGAGGCTTCTCCCGTGGCGTTGGGAGACTCCACAACATCATGTTGCCCTGTCGGAGCTTGCATAGGCACCCCGCCAAGAAGTCGCATAACGGCTTCTGCCGTGCGCAAGCGCAAGGGGCGCTTCCTTTCATTTTTACGCTGATTGTGCAAGGCAAGCTGGTTAAAGGCTTCAATAAGAATAGAAAATCCAATGGCCGCATAAAGATAGCCTTTAGGCAGGTGTGCACCCATACTCTCTGCAATAAGGCTCAGGCCGATGAGTAAAAGAAAACTCAGACACAACACAACCACTGTAGGGTGGGCGTTCACAAAGTGCGTAAGGGGCTTTGCCGCCACCAGCATAAGGATCATGGCAATGACCACGGCTGCCATCATGATCGGCAGATGATTCATTATACCCACGGCGGTGATAATGGAATCGAGTGAGAAAACTGCGTCAAGAACAACTATTTGGGTAACAACCATCCAAAAGCTGGCATAGTTACGCGACTGTCCGGTTGCGTGGGAATTTCCCTCCAATCGCTCGTGCAACTCCGTGGTTGCTTTGAACAGCAAAAAGAGTCCCCCAGCAAGGAGAATCAGATCTCGCCCGGAAACCCCGTGCTCCAAAACAAAAAAGAGAGGCGTGGTAAGCCCGATAATCCATGAAATAACTTGCAACAGCCCAAGACGCATAATAAGGGCAAAGGTAAGGCCAAGCATACGAGCTTTTGCGCGTTGCTCTGGGGGAAGCTTGTCGGACAAAATGGCTATAAAGACAAGGTTGTCGATGCCAAGAACTACTTCAAGAACAACAAGGGTGCCAAATCCTATCAAAAGAGCCGGTGTAAAAAAATCCATACAGCTTGCCTATTGCGAGTTGCTAAAGAGATGAGGACAAAGACTGACGCACCTTGGAAAAATTACTCAAAGGACGTAACAGCCTTATTCACAATAACACTGTCTGAAAAGCAATTACTCCATACCCAGCGCGTCTGGCAATATGCCGGGATTGGCACGGCACCATGCAGCAAGGGCAGCGGTGTTTTCCGGTGCTATCGTGAAAGCCAGGGGCAGCTTTTCCGCATCGCCCATAACCGCTAAAGGAGCAATAACTCCATGTATAATGTGCAACAACAGTTTAAGCAACTGGGCAACAGGAGCTTCTGCCAGAGCGCATAGCAGAGGGCGAACATTTTCCGCTTCCGGCGCAAGCGGCGCTTGCCACAGCTTGTGGGCCATATCCACCAGATCAAGGGCGGGAGGCGCAAGATCATCAAAAAGTTCCTCTACATCTTCTATATCACATTCCGACATTTCTTCCACCATATCCTGCAGGGCGGGCACAGCTTCCGCCAAGAGCTCCTGTAATTCGTGGTAAAGCGCCGCAATCTCCTTTGCGGAAAGAAGGGCCATACCTATAACAGGCACAGGGCGGGCAAGTAAGGACGTTGTCAGTTCACGAGCAAGGGGAGCGGCTGATTCCGCAAGGGCCTGCAAAAGCTGCTGCGAAGTTGTCATGGCTATTCCTCTTCTTTTTTAAATTTACATGTCTTGTTGGGACAAGCAATTACAACGCCGCCGCCGCGCACGGTTTTGCGTGAAAGCACAGGAGAATCGCACAGGGGGCATACTCCCTTTATGGGCAAATCCCACATGGCGAAATCACACTGTGGGTAGCGATTGCAGGAATAAAATATTTTGCCCCGCTTGGAGCTTTTTTCAACCAAAGCGCCCTCTTTGCACTGAGGGCAGGGCACTCCTGTGGAAAAGGGCTCGGCATGCTTGCAGGCAGGGTATGCGGAACAAGCAATAAAGCGGCTGCCGGTGCGTGCTTTTTTGAGAACAAGATCCGCACCGCAGTCAGGGCAGGTGCCTACAACTTCGGCATCCGCTTTTTCGCGTGCCACAATCTGCACAGCACCCTGCTCGTCACGGACAAAATTACTGGTAAAGCGACACTCAGGATAACCGGAACAGGCGAGAAACTGCCCTGCTTTACCAAACTTCACCATAGTTGGCTTGCCGCACTCAGGGCAATCAAGGCCAGCCGGCATACCTCCCTTAATGGAGTTCATGGCTGTTGCCGCTTTTTCAAGGGTTGGGTTGAAATCCTTGGTGAAATTGGTAAGCAGATTCACCCAGTCTTCCTGCCCTTCGGCAACCTTATCAAGGGATTCTTCCATGAGGGCTGTAAAGCGAACATCCATCAGATCGGTAAAGTATTCCGTCAGCAGGTCACAGACGATGGCCCCAAGGTCTGTGGCTGTAAAATGCTTTTCTTCAAGCTGCGCGTACTCGCGGTCTACGAGCGTGGCAATGATGCTGGCATAGGTGGAAGGACGCCCGATGCCCTTTTCTTCAAGCTCGCGCACGAGGGAAGCTTCCGTGTAGCGGGCAGGTGGCTGCGTAAACTTCTGCTCTTTTTCCAGGCGCTCCAATGAAAGAAGCTGCCCGGCCGTAAGGGCGGGAAGCTCAACAACATCTTCGCCCTTTTGCGGCGAAAGAATGTAAAATCCCGGGAAGGTAACGCGCTCCCCCTTGGCCCGAAACTGAACATCATTACAAAGGGTTGTGACAACCGTATCTTCAACACGCGCCCCAGCCATTTGCGAGGCAAGAAAACGCATCCAAATGAGCCGGTAAAGCTGATACTGCTCTGGGGCAACAAGAGATTTTATCTGGTCGGGAGTAACGGTTACGTCTACAGGCCGGACAGCTTCGTGGGCATCTTGAGCATTTCCCTTGGATTTAAAAATACGCGCCTTTTTGGGGTAATATTCTGGCCCCCAAGTTGTTTCAATGAAGGTTTTCGCGGCATTGCGAGCTTCATCGGAAATACGCACCGAGTCGGTTCGCATATATGTAATGAGGGCAATTGTGCCGGCTTCACCAAGATCAAGACCTTCATAAAGGCGCTGGGCTATATTCATGGTACGCTTGGCACTGTAGCCAAGACGCTGGTTTGCCGCCTGTTGCAAGGTTGAGGTGATAAAAGGAGGAACAGGAGTACGCTCACGTTCCTTTATCTCCACTGCCTCTACAGTAAAGGGATGCCCAACAATGCGCTGCTCAAGGGCAATAGCATCCTTTTCGCAGGAAACAACCGCTTTTTTACCCTTAATTTTATGTAAATCCGCTCGGAAAACAGGAGGTTCCGACGCCGCAAGAAAGGCGCGAAAGTTCCAGTATTCTTCTGGAACGAAGGCGCGCCGCTCTTTGTCTCTGTCTACAATAAGGCGAAGGGCCACAGACTGAACCCGCCCAGCGGAAATGCCGCGTTTTACCTTTTTCCACAAAAGGGGAGAAATTTTATATCCCACCAGCCTGTCCAGAATGCGGCGAGCCTGCTGGGCATCGAAGAGGTTGGCATTCAGGGGGCGGGGATTTTCCAGGGCTTCGCGTACCGCCCGAGCGGTAATTTCGTTAAACTGAATACGCTGAATATTCTGCGTGCCACCTTCAATCAACGCCGCAACGTGCCAGGCAATGGCTTCTCCCTCTCTATCCGGGTCGGGAGCGAGATAGATATTGTCGGCCTTGGCAGCAGCAGCTCGCAGCTCTGCCACAACCTTTTCCTTACCTTCAATAATTTGATAATGGGGTGTAAAGCCATTGGCCTCGTCTACCCCAAGGGTACTGGTGGGAAGATCGCGTATATGCCCAACACTTGCCTGCACAGCATATTTATTACCAAGAAATTTACGAATGGTTTTAACCTTGGCAGGCGATTCCACAATAATAAGATCTTTTGCCATACTATGTCCTAACTCCCTTGCTGGAAGTATTTCCCGTTGAATTTGTTCCGTATACTCTACTGACCTCGAAAGAATACGGTATTACCCAGCAAGGTCAAGAGGGAAACTCATACGATCAAAGCAGACGCATATATTACTGGAGGTCATTACACAATGGCCTCCAGTACATTTGATTGCAAATTGGCATAACCAGGTAGGTGCTTTTGATTATTAGAGGCCATTGCACAATGGCCTCTGCGGATGCGCCAGCAGACGCCGCGCAAGCGAGCAGCGCGGCGTGCCTTTATTTCAAAGCAGCTTCTGCTTTGAAATCATTCGATAAAAATTATGTCTTCTCTTGGCATTTAGCTCTTAAGAGCCTTCGGAAGACTTTTTAAGGGGAGACTAAACTGAATTTGCTGTATTGTGCAATGGCCTCAATTGAGTTCGATATTCGCTGATTTTATTGGAAGCCATTGCACAATGGCCTTTGGCAACTGCACAGCAGGTGCCCGCAAGCGCCAGAGTTCGTTACACAATGCAACGAACTTTATTGAACGATATAGCCGCATATCTTTATTGCAAAAGTTGCTGATAACTTTCCAGATATTTTATCCGGCCCGCAGCGGGTACCCGAGCCCGTCGCCGCAGGCTCGGGTCAAGGACGCTGGCGGGAATGGGGCCAACCCCTGCCGTGGCACTACGGGCATCGGAAACCTTGCCTTGTAGCGCCATCTCAATTTGCTGGGCAACGGCAAGCACCTTGGCAGCATAAAAATTATCCTGATTGTAGGCACGAATAACCTGAAATTTTTGCGAAAATCCGGCGTTTGCTCGCCAACCGTGGGCAGACAAGTAGTTCGCTACACTATAGAGAGCGTCCGGCACAGAAAATAGATCCACCTTGCCGTCCTCATTACCATCAATGCCATAGGGTTCAATATTGGAAGGCATGAATTGGCATATGCCAATGGCTCCGTATATGGATCCCGGCATTGTGCTTAAATCCAGGGTACATTTTTTACCGTAGGTAAGTAACGCCTTCACCTCTCCGTAGGCCCATGTAGATTTATTGCGTAGAGTTGCTGCCAGTGCTCCCTGAGGAATTCGCCGCACCTGCGCCGCATTTCCTTCACTCCCAAGCATGGCGGGCGTCACTGTTGCCGCCATACTCCCCAATACCCGCAAAGCAACATCACTTCCAAGATCATGACCCAAATTTGTTTCTACCAGGAGAATTGCCACAATAATACTGGGCGAAACGCCATATTTCTTTTGAATATCCCCAAAGGAGGAGGAATATTCTGTAATAAAAGCCTTACAGTTACCAAGAGTTGTATCGGGGACGGGCTGCACATATCCTTCCGGCAAATTCGGATCGGTTGCGTTATCCCGGTGAATGCCTATGCCGCCTACCCCATGTAATTCCAAAATTTTTGCCGCCATAAACGCAGGCGAATACGCAGAAAGGCCCAAGCGAGCAAAGGCGCTCTGCACCTCTTCTTTGTCAAACCCATCCCCCGTAAGCCTGGTAATCAGAGATTCCCAGGCGGGGTCATATCCCTCTTTTGATGTCTGAGTATTTTGCGGCGCACCGGAAGTAGATTTTACCTTCAACTCTTCCGCTGTTGTACTGCTTTGAGTTGCATTTGCGGCAGGTCTATCCGAAACGATAAAAAAAGCGGGCGCTATCGTACAGATAAACAGTGTACCCGTATATGTCGCATTGGTACCGGATGCGGCAGGCACAACAGGGGCGTCTGCCCCTGTGCTACTAAGAGGCAAGGTATCGGTCAGTGTCGCATTGGTGCCGGATAGCGTCGCATTGGCTGTAGGAATGAGGACAGGAGCACTCATCTCTCCAAAACCTGTCGCTGGGAGAAAGCACGCAAAGGAAAGCAGGAGAGATACTACGAATGAGGCCTTGAGCACCGGCAATTCTCCCTGTAAAAGGAAATTATACCACTCCATTTTTTACGTTACTCGGGGTGCCTGCTAAAAAATTTGTAATATTTTCGTAAACACCTTGGAGCAGACGGGTACGCGCCTCTACACTGGCCCACGCGATATGGGGAGTGATAAGGCAGTTGGGGGCCAATCGCAAAGGATTCGCATCAGGCATGGGCTCGTGCGATACCACATCAAGGCCTGCCCCGGCGATTATGCCTTTCTGCAAGGCTGCGGCAAGATCTGCCTCATTAATGAGGGGGCCGCGAGCACAGTTGATAAGCAGAGCGCTTTTTTTCATGGAGGTCAGAAGGGAGGCATTAATCATACCGGTATTTTCTTTGGTCAGGGGGCAGTGCAGCGATACCACATCGGATTTGGCAAAGAGTTCTTCCAGGCTTGCAAATGCAAAAGGGGTATAGGTGGGGGCCGCTTTTGGACGGGGGCTGTGAGCCAAAACACTCATACCAAAGGCACTGGCCATTCGTCCCACAGCGTTTCCTGTGTTGCCAAATCCGACGATTCCGAGGGTTTTCCCTGCCAGCTCTGTGGTGGGTTTTTTCCAATAGCAAAAGTGCTCACTTTTGCTCCATTCACCTTCCTGCACTGACGCGGCATGAAGGCAAATTTCTCCGGCAAGTGCCAGCATCAGGGCAAACACGTGTTGCGCCACGGAGGCACTGGAATAATCCGGCACGTTGCAGACGGGAATGTTACGCTGTGCGGCAGCCTCAATGTCCACCTGGTTAAATCCGGTGGCGGCTGTTCCAATGTAGCGTAAACGTGGTGCTGCCTGAATATGCTCCGCTTTCAAATAAACCTTGTTGGTAATGACAAGGTCTGCATCCTGTATACGGGCAATAATCTCGTCTGGCTGCGTTTTTGCGTGCAGGGTTACACGACATAGTGAGGCAAAATCAGGCCAGGGAATATCTGTTCCTACAGAGCCGGCATCCAAAAAAACAACATGAGACTTGGTATTCATAAAGATCTCTTTTTTTATAAAAGGTGGGAGAAAGAGTGTTCATTTTACGGGAAAAGCGTTGCAAAGAGAATACCCGCGCAGTGCGCAAGACCTAAGGCAATTTCGCTTTGAGATTGTACGCAAACAGGCTCTAGGTTTCCCGGCGAACAAAGAGTACAGAGCACGGATTGCTTTTGGCTATTTCTACGGCGGTATTGCGCATAATTTCAAGGCCTCGATCAAAGGGATTAGAAAGAATAAGCAGGTCATACCCCAGCTTGGCTTCCTGGAAAATTTCTTCCCGGACATTTCCGGCTCGTGTTTTTTCCAAGAACGGGAAAGATTGTGCCAAAGAGCGCACTCCAGCGAATGCTGCTTCTGCGGCTTTCACTTCTTCGTCTTTTATCCAGTCCAAAAAATCCGCCCGCGAGCCGCTTCCCGATAGCCAATCATGCCCCACATAGACGTTCCAGGTAGCATCAAGAACAAAGAGAACTGTCAATTCAGCCTGGCACGCCTTTGCCAGGGAAAAAGCCATAGCTGTGCTTTGTGTCGAGGTGTCAAGGGCAAGCAGGATGCGCATGAGGTAAAAATTCTCTTGTAGGGGTGCAAAAAAGAGGAGGCAGAGAAGAAAGCCTTTGTACAAAGCCCGGGATATTCACATTTGCCGGAATAAAAGGCTTTCTTTCTCTACACAGGAAAAAGCTAAGGTATCAATAAAGGCTAAGGCTCTCGACCCTATGGCAGGGTGCCTTTTTCATGCTCCAGCTCGAGTATGGGGTTTTTGCCCTTTTTAACTGTAGCATTGACTGTGCCCATGATGTTTAAAATCTTTCCATTGGTTTTTGCCTTAATCACCTTTTCTTTGACGCTTTCTTCAACCTTGTCATTCTTCCATTTTTTTTCGGTAACAGCAATGGTATACAAAGGATCATTTGTCTTAACCATTGAGCCAACAGTGGTATGAATAGCACGAAGTGTGCCGTCGGAATCCGCTTTCACCACGACTGTCGGCGCAATATAGGCCATGTAGATCAAAACGCTGATAACGACAATGGCGGCCAAGGTAATGGCTGCAAAATCCTCATGCCGATCTGATTTGAATATAGTAAGTGATTTTTTTTGTGCAGTGTTTGACATATGCGCTCCTTATGGCATGCAAGATAGGTGTGTTGTTAGAAAGAACCGTCTTTGGGAACCAACAGCAACACAACAATAAGGGCCAATATGTATTTTGCTGCACCGGCAATAAGTCCAATGCGCAAAGGTGCGCCACCGGCAGCCTTAATTTCCCGTACGTCTATGTATGCACCAAGCCCTACAAGGCCGATGCCAAAGATCCATTGCATTATTTCCCGGGTCAAGTGCAAGGTTTCTGAACCATTTGCCCCAAGCCACCCCACAGAGGAAAGAGCGGTCATGGCAAAAAAACCAAGCACGAAAATGGGAAATTTTGAGCAGAAAATTTCTCCAAGGGTCAGGCAGGAGCCATCAGCCTGGCTTTCACCGCGCCAGTACCAAACACTTAGCACAAAAACGACAAAGGGAATGGTAATAACCCGCACAACATTCCATATTTCACCATAATACAGAGCTGTTCCCTCTGCCACAGTGGGATTGAATGCAAGGCAGGTTGCAAGCACCTGACCTGAATTTAAAATGCCGGTACCAACCCACGCGCCAAATTGTGCATCTGAAAGTCCAATGGCTTTACCAATGAAGGGACTCAGGAACATGGTGATAATACCAAACCCAAGAATGGTGGCAACAGACAAAGCCAGATCAACGGGCTTTGCACGCACACCGGGGCTGGTGGCAACAGCGGCTGAAACGCCGCACACCCCGCAAGCAGCAGCCATAACGGCCACAACCGAGCGGTCTGCCTTAAACATACGGCCAAGAAACAGCACCAGGGCAATGGTGCCAAAAACAAAGCCCAGAATCAGCATCATCGCTGTCATACCCATGCGCAGCAGGTTTTGCACAGTATAAAGCGAGCCTAGCATAATAACGCCCGCTTTAATGAACAGCCGGGTAGTGCGAAAACCGTCTTCCGCCCATGCGGGAATTGTTCCCCGAAACAGCACATTGCGGTAGAACATGCCTGCAAGAATTGCTAAAAGAATGTAGTTAAGACTTAATACGTTGGCAAACCATCCCTTAACGCCAAAAAGCGTATAGGATTTCATCCAGGGTTCCACGTAAGTACGCAATACGTACAGGGTTCCGGCAAGCATGATGAAACCAGGAATAACTCCCAGAATTTTTGCAACAAGTCCTTTCTCTTCCATAACAACTCCTCATTATGCATGTAGTAACAAGTAGGGCAATTCTACTTCTCTCGCAAAACAAAAAACACATATAAAACACAAAATTATCTGCAACGCGAGCCAGACACACTCCAAGGAAATCTTCAAGATTTGTTGGCGTAAACAAGACAGCTCCGCTCTTTCAAGGATACGTTATACCCAAAGCGCATGTCAACAGGATATTTTATTTCAGGATATTTTATTGTATATTTTTTAGGCTGTTAGCCGTGTTCATAGGAAAAAGTAGCAACAATACACTATAATTACCATGAATAAAATCATTCCTCTCCTTGACGTTATGTTACCTTCATGCGTAAAGTCGCAATTCGTTTTGTGCTGATAACGTTTATTGTGTGTAATGAACTCTGACGATTGTGCAGCAAGCACCACACGCAAGCAGCACAACGTGCCTTTCCCAAGGTTAGTTATAATTTTGAAAGCGATGTAGCAAGCCATTCGAGTTGATTATCACATTGAGAGCGAAAGTTTTTTTGCCAAGCCTTAGGCGTGAACATAAATATCTTAATACGAATCAGCCAGGCAACATGCTTTTACAACGATTTGACAAGGATTCATTACACCCATGAGCATTCGATTTGAAGAGTTAGGTCTTTCCAAGGAAACTTTGAAGTCCATTGAGGATATGGGGTTTGAAGAAGCTTCCCCCATTCAGGAACTTGCCATTCCCCACCTGCTGGCAGGGCGCGATGTCGTCGGGCAGGCACAAACAGGCACAGGAAAGACCGCCGCCTTTGGCATCCCCATTCTTGAGCGTATAGATATGCGCAACAAGGCCACACAGGCCCTGGTACTATGCCCCACACGCGAGCTTGCCATTCAGGTGGCAGAAGAAATAGGCAAACTTGCCGCCCGCAAGCGCGGCATCATGGTACTGCCCGTATACGGTGGCCAACCCATTGAGCGACAGTTTCGCGCCCTTGCCAAGGGTGCGCAGGTAGTTGTAGGAACCCCCGGACGGGTGATGGATCATATGGAGCGCGGCACTCTGCGCTTAAATACTGTCATTATGTCCATTCTTGATGAAGCCGATGAAATGCTCGACATGGGCTTTCGCGATGACATTGAAGCCATTTTGAGTAAGACCCCCGAAAATAGCCAGACTGTCTTTTTCTCTGCCACCATGCCCCCCATTATTATGGACATGGCCAAGCGCTTTCTGACCGACCCGGAAATTCTCAAGATTACACAGAAAATATTGACTGTTCCCACTATTGAACAGGTCTATTATGAAGTGCGACCCCACCAGAAAATGGACGCTCTGTGCCGCGTGCTGGATTCGCAGGGATTTCGCAAAGCCCTTGTTTTCTGCTCCACCAAGCGCGGGGTAGACGAGGTGACAGCGCACCTGCAAGCGCGAGGCTACCAATCCGATGGACTGCACGGCAACCTTGCCCAGCCCCAACGCGACAGGGTAATGGGCCGTTTCCGCACCGGCGGCATTGAAATTCTTGTGGCAACAGACGTTGCTGCACGCGGTATTGATGTGGACGATGTGGATGCCGTTATCAACTATGATATTCCTAACGATGTGGAAAACTATGTACACCGCATTGGCAGAACAGGGCGTGCCGGGCGCTCAGGCAACGCCTTTACCTTTGTAACCGCCCGGGAACACTATAAACTGCGGGATATCATGCGCTATACCAAGGCGCGTATTACGCAGAATCAGATTCCCACTCTGCATGATGTTACCAACATTAAAACCACACGTCTTCTTGAAGAAGTGGGCGCCACCATTGAAGCTGGCTCATTGGAGCGCTATTCAACTCTGGTAGAACAGTTCCTTGATGAAGAAGGCACCAGCATGGACATGGCTGCCGCCATGCTTAAAATGCTTATGCAGCGGGATTTTGGCTTGCCAGAAACCCACGACACCCTCATGGAGCAACGCGAATACGAGCAACGCTCGCATGAGCCGCGTTCCGAAGGTCGCTCTGATCGCTCGCAAGATGCGCGTGGGGCGGACGGCAAAGCAAAAGGGAAACCCCAAGGGCATCGCCCGCGTACCGACATGGTGCGGCTCTTCTTTAATGTCGGTGAAAAAATGCACGTTGCACCTCGCGATCTCGTGGGAGCCATTGCAGGCGAAGCCGGTATTCCCGGTAGAAGTATTGGCATTATTGAAATTCATGACCGCTTCTCCTTCGTGGAGATCCCCAAAGATCTCGCGGATGATGTGGTAAATGTCATGAATGGCAGCCAAATTCGCGGGTTCCGCGTGGCCGTTGAAAAGGCTGTTCCCAAAACGTAGAGAGCGATTGTGTAATCGCACAGTAATTCTTGGGGAGGTTTTTACCTCCCCCCTCCAGCAAAGGGGTATTCCCCCAATTATTTTGGGCAATACATAGTAAAATGGACTGAGGAGATATTCCCCTCAGTCCATTTTAAGTTCGTTGTATAATGCAATGAACTCGAGATCGTTGCACAATGGCCTTGTTTTAATTGGCATCTTCCTTGCATAATTTCCAGTAGGAAATAATTTTCTGCCTGAGGGATGCATGCTATTTTTTATACACACATTATATAAACGCCGTGATTATCGCATGTTATATGCGGTGACTCTTATGGCGTTATTGTGTTTGCAAACCTTCGCGCAGAGTGCTGAGCCGGAATTTGGCATCAAGCAGCAAGGCTCTGCTCCGCCCTATGAATCACTTGACCTTAACTTTGATATTCTTGAAATGGAAAAACATGCGGCAAATGGAAATCTTGATGCCCAGATACAGCTTGCCTGGCGCTATGAAATTTTGGGAGTAACACCAGAAGAATACCTGCCAAACAGAGAAAAGGCTCTTTACTGGTTTGGAAAGGCTGCGCAGCAAGGCTCACAAAAAGCCGCGTATCAGGTAAAGCGATACAATGAATTGCGGCAGTTAGAAATCCTGGCTTCAAATGGTGATGCTGAAGTGCAATTTATGCTGGCAAAAAACTACTATTTTCACGGCATGAAATATGAAGAAAGGGAAACAAACAAGCAGCGCGGGCTGTATTGGTATATGCAAGCGGGAAATAATGGCCACATGAATGCCATTCTCACGCTGGGGCTGGAATACAACAGCGTTGGCGATACGAAAAAAGCCATCTACTGGCTTGCAAGAGCAGTGGAAAAAGGCTCAACTATTGCGGAATATGCGCTCGGTGGAATACTTATCAGTCGAAGCGAGGGCAAGAGCACAAAGCCCTCTCCTGAAAATATTTCCCGCGGCATGGCGTTACTGCGCAACGCAGCAGATGGGGGTATTGCTTATGCGCAACTCTCACTAGGCAATATCTACCACGAAGGGACTCTTGTTGAGAAGGACGATATTGAAGCGCTCAAATGGTTTTCCATCGCAGTCAAGGATGCGAAACTATCCTATGAGCTGGATTATTCCTGCCGCCAGGATATTGAAAGAATATATAAATCACTGCCTGTGGGCCAAATAGATGAATTTAAAAAACGCTATGCAGAATGGATTTCCCTGCATGGAGATGACAATTATGATGAAGCACATCTGTTCTTTATTCCATAAGAAATTCTCGACAAGCTTGCGCTTGCCGAGAATTTCTTTGGGGATCCCGTCCCTGTGCGATCGTGAGAATTAACCGATAAGGCGCAGTGCCATCTGGGGCATGGAGTTAGCTTGCGAAAGCATGGCTACGGATGCCTGTGTGAGCACCTGGTTACGAACGAACGAAGTCATTTCCTGGGCTACGTCCACGTCAGAGATACGTGATTCAGCGCCTTGCAGGTTTTCTGCCTGGGTCTGCAAGTTACTGATGGTGTTTTCCATCCGGTTTTGCATAGCACCCAAGTTAGCACGAATCTTGTCCTTCGAAGTGATGGCAGAGGTCAAGCCATCAAGTGCCCGCTGGGCAGAAGCCTGAGTCGAAACTGTGTAAGCGGCGCTTGTGCTAGCGGCTGAGGAGCCAACACCAAGGGCAGAGGCTGTGGAATCGCCAATGGCAACGTAGTAGTAGTCTTCTGCAGAGTCGTTTGCAGTACCGAAGTGAACCTTCAGCTTGCCGGTGGAAGTAAGCCCTTCACCGTTGTGAACAGAAGACGACAAGTTACCGTTAAGCAGGTGAACACCGTTGAAGTCTGTGGAGTTGGCGATTCGGGTAATTTCCGAAGCCATTGCCTGGTATTCAGAGTCAATCATGGCACGCTGGTCAGAGCTGTAAGTACCGGTAGCTGCCTGTTCAGCAAGTTCCTTCATACGAATCAGCTTTTCATCGATGATGCCAAGAGCGCCGTCTGCGGTTTGCATAAGAGAGATAGCGTCGTTTGCGGTACGAAAGCCCAGATTCATTGCTGCAATATCAGACCGCATAAGTTCGCGGATTGCAAGACCGGCTGCGTCGTCAGCGGCTTGTTGAACACGTAATCCAGAAGAAAGGCGACGAACAGAAGTTGCAAGATTGCCGTAAGAATTGCTCAGATTCCGTGCAGCATTCATCGCCATCAAGTTGTTATTAATAGTAAGACTCATAACATTCCTCCATGAATATCAGGGTCAATCAGTGGTGCGGGATGCCGGCCGCTTCCTTGCGACACTTCCACTGTGTTGTTAATAGCCTTTTCGGCTTGGAGCAGGTTTTCTTTAGGGGAAAAATGAAGTTTTCTCCTTTTTTTATTTTTTAAGATGGCGCAATCAGGGAAAGCCTACTGCGCGAATACTGTGAGGCCATTGCACAATGGCCTCTGGCAACTGCGCGGCAGGTGCCCGCAAGCGAGCAGCGCAGCGTGCCTTTCTTTTAAAGTCCGTTTGGGCTTTAAAAGAAAAGAGGACAGAAACACTATGCGTTTTTCTGTCCTCTTTCACCAAAGGCCTGGGTCATATTCGGCCTTAAAATTGTTTCGAAGTGAAACTGCTTTAAAATCATTTCCCCTTTGCAGTTTTTTCTAATAAAGCTTGAGGGTTCAGTATCTCATTAATAACCCATTGGCCGTTTGTTTTCACAAGACCAAGCTCCAACGGAAAGGAACCTGCGTCGCTATCCTTAAGTGTTGCGGAGATGCGTGCAGCGTTGTCTTCCTGGGCAAGCACCTTGCCGGGAACAAGTTCTTTTTTGTCTTTGGAGACACGTTTAAGCAACCCGGTAAAACCCTCTGCTTTAGCAGAAACAGCACCGTTGGGTTTTCCTGCAAAATAGCCGCCGCCAATACCCGCACTGATAAAATTTTTCACCTCAGAGCCTATAAAAAGCTGTACCATTTCCTGCTTTGAAGTATCTTGCGAGCCAAGGCTGCCAAGGGCAAGGGCCAGCATGGGGTTTACCTTGCCAAGCTCGCCCTGCTGCATTTTTTGCATTACGACAGTGGTAACAGCGGCTGTTCCTTTCTTAAGGATGGAATCTACATCAACTGCTTCATAAAAAAGATTGACATTGCTGGTCTCAATGGCTTTTTGAGCGGTTGTAATGGCAGAAAGCGGGCCGTTTGCAGCATGGGAGGTTCCAGCACACATGGAAAAAAACAGACACATAAAGAGAAGGAACACACTTTTTGCAAAAAAAGGTGAAGGGACAGCAAAGGCTTTTGCTTGTGAGCTGGAAAACGAGACATGTTGCATAGCATCCTCAATGGTTGAGACTGTTGCCTAACTAACTTTATTGAACATCTATAAGAGCACTCAAATCAATTAAAAAATTCAGGGGAAAAGGAGGAGGGAGAGAGAGCGCTGTCAGCGGTCTTACGATAAAATATCACGGGCCTGAAGCACATCGCGGCTTATCTGAGCCTTAAGAGCCTCCACCCCAGTAAATTTTTGCTCATCGCGCAAGCGATAAATAAAATAGATGCGCAGGGGCTTATCATATAAATTGCCCTTATAATCCAGCAGGTGTGTTTCCACCCTTAGCCCCGCATCATTAAAGGTGGGATTATATCCCACGCTGGCAACACCTTTTACTATTCGTCCCGGCAGGCAGGCCGCTGTTTCCGCAATCCATTCCGAGACAACACCCGTTACCGTATTGCAGCACATGATACCCGCAGAGGCAGTCAGCTCTCGCCCATTTGTTTGTGGGATTATCGCAACTTCGTGCGGGGAAAGCTCTGCCAGCACAGCATACACGCCAACACGAGGAAGCAGCAGGTTATCCTCAAGATGCAGATTCGCAGTAGGAAAGCCAAGCAATGCGCCGCCGCGCTTCATTCCATGCGTAACAATGCCTTCAACCGTATGCGGACGCCCTAAAAGTCGAGTCGCCTCATCAACATTTCCTGCGCGTATTTCCTCACGGATGCGAGTGGAACTGACAATATTATTTTCTGCAAATACGGGTGGGATTTGTGTCACTTCAAAGCGCTCTGTGGCAGTACCGCTTGCGCCAAGACTTTTGAGAAGCTCGGCGTTGCCCCGCCTGCCCTTGCCAAAGGCATAATCGTAGCCCACAAAAAGGTGCCGGGTGCGTAAGGCCTGTACAAGAATGTTTTGCACAAAGTCTTCTGGCGTTGTTGTAGCTATTTCACGAGTGAAGGGGAGCACAAGAATATAGTCCACTCCCAAGCTTTTAATACAGGCAAATTTACGCGCAAGTGGCATGAGCAAAGGCGGCGCGGCATCACCTAACATTACCCGCAGGGGGTGTGGCTCAAAGGTAATGACAACAGAGCGCAAGCCGGCCGTTTGAGCTTTGTTTACGGTTTGCTCAATGAGCCGCTGATGTCCCAGATGGAGACCGTCAAAGTTTCCAATAGTAACAGCAGAGCCTTGCGCAAGTGCTTCAGGAAGATCGTTAAGGGATATATACATGCAAATACTTGTCCTGTACCAAGCCCCTGCCTGGGGTCTTGGGGGAGTGCTCCGTCCCAGGGGGAATACGCAAGCTGCGCGCTCCCCCTGGGCATTTCCCCTTATGGGGTGATATGTTTACTCTGCCGGTTAGCTATATATAGTATCTATACCAGTCGGGCTACATGCTGCATACGCTCACCAGCAAGAAGCATAACAGGCGGAATATCTATCAGGGTATAGCAGCCAGCCGCAAGACGTGTAGTTGCACGGGCTGAGGAAACCAGCACCTGAGCCGTCAGCGCTGGGTTGTCAATACGCATGTCAAAGGTAAAGCGCTGATTTGAGCGTGTTCCCGATGCTCCGATGCGCTCCATAAGCACTCCATGCGAATTATCGGCAACAGCGGCGAGTTCTTCTGCCGAAGTGACGAAGCGAACATCGAGCGGGTCATGGCTGAAATACGCATCTTCGCTGATGGAGCGGGTTATGGCTTCCGGCGAAACGCCTTTTTCAGGTAAAACATACACAAGGCGGGAGTGTCTGCCGTCACCGGTGGGAATGGTAATGGATGTTGCGTCAGCAACTCCGGTAATGGCTCGCGCCGCAACAGAATGGCCCATTGAGCGCCCGCGCCCGAAGTTGGTGAAGGTAGTGCCCACAGGAGCCATTGCCTCAAAGAGGGCCCGCAGAACGGAATCGGTACCAGGGTCCCATCCCGCTGCTGTGACGGCAACCCGTTGCGCAGCCTTGGCCTTGGCCTCCAAACGAGGCACAAGCGTAGTTATTTCGCTGTGAATGTCAAAGCTGTCCACGGTATGAATGCCCGCAGCGAGATACTGCTCGGCTGTTTCCGGTACACTGCGGGAAGGCCCGCAAATAATGGCTACCTGGGGCATGCCCTGCGCTGCGATAAGGGAAGAGATGTCCGCAAAATCAGGAATATCACGCAGGTCATGGGTCTGTGTTCCCAGGGAAGCTTTGCGGCGAACAACACCCGTGCATTGCATGTCGGGTGCTGTTTCAAGGGATTCAATAACATGTTTGCCTATGTTGCCAAGGCCATGAACAATGACGGATATGGCTGTCATGGGCACTCCTTTAGGGGGTGATCCGGTAATGTTTTGCGCATTCAATGTTTCGCAAAAACAGGTGAATGAAGAGCTACTTTGCCGGACTACAGCCTACCCTAAGCTTGACCATTACACAATGCACAGGAAAGTAAAATTTTTAGGAGGGCTGTGAGCACATTTTGAGGCCATTGCAAAATGGCCTCTGGCAACCACGCAACAGGTAACCGCAAGCGAGCAGTGTGCCTTTCTTTTAAATTCAGCTTGCGCATAGCACCTCTTGAGCTTTTTGGACTATTGCGGTGAAACAATTTTTTGCATTAGCGCAATCTGCTTCATCCGGGTGCTTTTTGGCTTCTTCAATACGAGCGCGGCGTTCTTCCGTCATGGGGTGAGCACTCTGCTTTGTGCGCATTTTTTTCATAGATACAAGGAGTTTGGGTTCTATTTTCCCCTGACAAAGAAAAGTGCCCAGCACAGTATTGCTTGCCATCATCTCGCGAGCCTTCGCAATACACTTATGGGCATGGTCAGAATCCGGCCAGGCTCCAAGGGTGCCAAAAAGCCCCACCTGCTTACCCGTAACCCGCTCCATATAGGTAGCCATGGCGGCATCGGGCCCGCCCCTGTCTACCCAGAAACCAAGACAAAGAAAGTCAAAGTTTTGCGGATCCGGAGCATCTTCAACCGCAGAAAAAACAGTTCCTTCAGGCATAATGGAAAATATAGCTTCGGCAACCATTTTCGTGTTGCCGGTTTTACTTGAGTATACAACGAGGGTTTGCATAATCTTGCTCCTCTTTGGCGTTTGGTGGCCAAATGATTTTATTTTACTGTTTAGCAGTGAGGCTGTCGCTTGAATGTATATGCGAAATCTTGCTAAAAATAACTACATAATTTTATAGGTAGTGTCGTCAAATGCAGATATTTTGTTCTCTGCCAAGGAAGAAACATTTTTTATGAAGGGAGTGTACTCTTTGGTAAGTCTAGGCTAGTTAACAACCGCAAAGGGAAACAAGGCTTCGCGGCGACGCTATCTAGCTTTTCCCCTAAGAGTTTGGTATCTTCACCCGAAGCTATTGCTCCTACCTCATATTAAAAAGCTCCTCCACTCAATATACACACGGACTCACACTCTCTTTCACCACTGGAGTTTATCGTGGAAATACCTGTTATTCGTAATCTTCTTGAAGCTAATGACGCCATTGCCGGTCAGCTTAAAGCGCTTTTTGCCAAGCATGGCATCCTGACCCTGAATTTAATCAGCTCACCCGGTGCCGGGAAAACTTCTGTCCTGGAGCGAACACTGCGCGAGCTTTCGCAAGAGTTTCGCATGGCAGTTATTGAGGGTGATTTGCAGACGGATAATGATGCCCGTCGCATTGCCGCAACAGGAGCCCAGGTTGTACAGATCAACACAGGGGGCGGCTGCCACCTGGATGGCGCCATGGTGCTTGATGCGCTAAGTAATTTTGACCTTACCGCGTTGGATATTCTTTTTATTGAAAACGTGGGAAATCTTGTTTGTCCAGTTGAATTTGATTGCGGAGAGCACCACAAGGTAGCCTTGCTCAGCGTAACGGAAGGGGACGACAAGCCCGAGAAATACCCCCTCCTTTTTAACCTGGCCGGAGCCATGCTTTTAAACAAGACGGATTTGCTCCCCTATGTGGACTTTGACATGGAACGTGCTACCCGTTTTGCCACACAGCTTAATGCACAGCTACCTGTTTTTCCTGTTTCCTGCAAAAATGGAGAAGGCCTTACGGAGTGGTATAAGTGGCTACGCAACGCCCGAGAACGTGCGCGTGGATGAAGACGCTCTCTTTGCCGCTGCCATGCACGGGGTAAAACCTGTAGCCGCCCGAGGCCGCGACATTCCTGTAACTGCTGATAATAAAGGATACAGGCGTACCCCATCTGGCAAGGGTAACCCGTTAAAATATCAAAAGGTTGCTGCCTTACCTTCCTTTGTGATCCAAGAACAGGAAGATAGAATAGAGGGCTACCGCTCTGATTGCGGCCCGCAACCGCTGTATCAATTGCGCGTCGGCATTCCAGAACCGCGTATCACCCTTGATTTGCATGGATACCGAAGTGGGGCAGCGCATGACATGCTTATACAGTTTGTGAAAAGCGCTATTTCCCGCGATATCCGGTCTTTACTCGTGGTGACGGGGCGTGGCAAAAGGCTTGCTACAGGCAGAGGCATTTTGCAGGAACTCCTAAGCGAGTGGGTGCAGGAAAAACCGCTCAACGCAGTGGTTCTGGCTTTCTGCACAGCCGGGCAGGCGCATGGCGGGCAGGGAGCCTTTTATCTGCTACTGCAAAATCCGAAAAAAAATCGGACTCCTATCGTATGGGAGCGGAGCTTGAGCAGGGAAATGGAGTAAATCCCCTTGCGCCAATCTGCACATCTCGATATAAGGTTGCTATGACCAACGAACAAGCTCACATCCTCCTCATTGATGACGAAAAAAACTACCTGCTGGTGCTGGAAGTTCTTCTTATCGACGCTGGCTATACCGTCACTGCACTGAATGACCCTGAGAGTGCGCTGGCCTTTCTGGACGAATCGGAAGTGGATGTCATCATTACCGATATGAAGATGCCCAAATTATCCGGAAAGGACGTGCTTACCTGTGTCAAGCGCGACTATCCCCATATTCCTGTGCTTATCATGACAGCCTTCGGCTCCATTGAAAGCGCTGTGGATGTCATGAAAATGGGTGCCTTTGACTATATCACCAAGCCATTTTCCAATGACGAGCTGTTGCTTTCCGTGCAAAATGCAGCAGAACTTGCCAAAGTACATCGGCGCTACCGCCTCTTGCATGAAAATCTTGAAGAACTCTATGGCCTGCACCAAATTGTAGGTAAGAGCAAGGGCATCCGAAATGTACTTACTTTGGTAGATCGCGCTGCGCCTACCAAAAGCAATGTTCTTATTACGGGTGAATCAGGAACAGGAAAAGAGCTTGTGGCGCGGGCCATTCACTTTGCCTCTCCCCGCAAGGATGGGCCATTCATCAGCCTTAACTGCGTGGCGCTGAACCCGGGTGTCTTGGAGAGCGAGCTTTTTGGGCATGAAAAGGGCTCATTCACAGGGGCCGTTGCCATGCGGCGGGGACGCTTTGAACTTGCCCACAACGGAACACTTTTTCTGGATGAAATCGGGGAGCTTTCTCACGATATTCAGGTGAAACTATTACGAGTTTTACAAGAGCGCCGCTTTGAGCGCGTTGGCGGGGCCGAAGAAATAGAAGTAGATATTCGGGTAGTTACCGCTACAAATAAAAATCTTCAGCAAGAAGTGGAGAAAGGCGCATTTCGAGAAGATCTCTACTATCGCCTCAACGTAGTGCATATTGAGTTACCCCCATTACGAGAGCGACGCGAAGATATTCCCCTCTTACTCTCCCACTTTACAGAAAAAATTGCCACGGCAAATAGCATTCGCAAAAAATCCATTGCGCCAGAGGCTCTGGAATATCTTTCAGGGTACGAATGGCCAGGCAATATCCGGCAGCTTGAAAATGTTGTGGAACGCTGCATGGTTATGGCTGTGGGCGAAACCATTACGGTGGCCGATCTCCCCCCGGAGATCAAGGACGACGAATCTCAGCTCAAAAACGCCCTTGATCTTTTGCCTATGGAGTTGAATCTCGCGGATACTCTGGATACCCTGGAGGCCGCCCTTATTCGCCGGGCCTTGGCCAAGGTGGATTTTGTGCAAGTGAAAGCAGCGGAACTACTTGGAATTTCAAAGAGTTTACTGCAATACAAATTGCGTAAATACGGGATTACCGGGCATTAATATTCGTTGCTTCTTCGCATGGCTACTTGCCTCACGTTCTCCAGTGCTTATCTGCAACCAAGGGTAACATTGGTTTACTTAGAACTTACCCATAAATAAACGTTTCGCGGGCATCTGCTGACACTCCTGCCAGGCAGTTCACTTATTTCATGGTTGAACTGTTCTCGAGCCACCAACATATACAGTAAGTGGAGATTTTCCATGAGCAAGAAAAAAAAACTTGAGTTCCATACACGCCTTACTCGGGAAGATGCCGCAGGTATTATTGAAGCACTCATAGATGGCCTTAAAGAGGGCTTGCTGAAAATACAAAAGAGCAACGAAACGCTTGAACTGGAAGTTCCACGCGTGGTAGATCTTGAAATCGAAGCCTCGGTAACAAACGACCGGGCAGAGTTTGAAATAGAAGTTTCCTGGCGCACGAATCGGGCTGAGATTCCAGATGATCCGGCTATAGCATGTGAAAAAAAGGAATCAGATACTATTTGCTCTGAGAAGCATAGCGCAACAGCAAAACAAGCAGGCACTGCCAAAAAAGCTCCCTGTCCAAAGTGCGCATCCAAGCACGGCGGCGCAGATGATATGGAATCCAGAACATTTCCTTGCTCAAAATGCTCCAGCAAACATGAGTCCCACAAGCATGATTCCGACGAGCATGACGAGTATGACGAGCCCGAAAAGCATGACGAGCCCGAAAAGCATGACAAGCGCGCGATTAGCCCTGTCATAAAAGCCGTAAACGAGTTTCTGTCCAAAGCGCAAAGCCAAGATGAGAAAAACTCCGGCATAACAGAATCCAGCACTGACGATCCCCTTGTCAAACCGGTAGCCAAGGTATCTGCATTCATTGCGCCTAAAACGACATCAGGGAGCGCTCAAAAAGCGGTAAAGCCTGCATCTGCTAAAAAGCCTGCATCTGCTACAAAAACTTCCGCCTCTCCTAAAAAAACTACTGCTAAAAAGAAGCCCTCCATAAAGAAAGACGTGGAATAGTTTGGATATTTTATGAAGAAACAGTGGGAGGGAACCTTGTAAGGCCCCTCCCACTGTTTCTGTTCGTTGCACAATGCGACGAACTCTGGCGAAATTATTATATTCTATCCCCTGATCGTGTTAGCTTGTACCTATATTTATGCCTGCTTTTAAAAAGATGGCCAACGGTCACTACTAAACAAATGATTCATTCTGAGCGCTGTTTTTTATTCCTGTACCCTTGCGACATGTCCAAGGGGCAAAAAGAGGATCAGCGGCTCGACAGGTGAAATCAGAAATCCCCGGCCAGCGTAAAATTTAGCGGCTCTTTCATGCAGAGCGTGAACCATCACTGCTCGAATACCTGCAATGTGCGAGGCTTGAAGAGTTCTCAGCACAGCATCGCGCACGAGAGCCGTACCGATGTTTTTACCGGCATAGCGCGTATCCACGGCAAGACGGGCAAGAATCATCACGGGCACAGGGTCGGGCATGTTTCTTTTGACAGAGCTGGGCGAGAACTTGTGCTCAACGCTACCGACAGCTAGGGAATAGTACGCCACAACCTTACAATCTTCGCAAACGACATACGTTCTGGATGCGCCGATTTGCTCGTTCCTACCTGCCCGGCGGCGTAACCAGTCGTCAAGGGTCTCTTCGCCACAGGAAAAGGTGGATAAGTCATGCCTGTAGGCCAATGGCTCTGGAGCGGAAAGAGTAACGCTGGACATTACACTTTCCAAGGGGCTTCAACGGAAAACAGCTTCTTAAGTTTCGTCACCCGCTCTTCGGACGGGGCAGCATCCAGCGCGGTGGTAAAACGCTCCCACTGCTCGGCATCCAGGGTGAACCGTGTGCGATCAAGAATAACTTCTTCCGCACAACGAAGCGTATTTTCAAGAATAAATGCGGTACGGCTCTTGCCGATACTTTGAGCGGCGTGATCAATCAGCGCCTTTTGCTCACTGGATATGCGTAGGTTGATGACATCAGCGGCTTGCATGGCAGACTCCTTTGAGAACGATATAGAGCCAAATGAGGAGCATGTCAATACATTGTATACACAAAAAGAAACAGCTTGCGGGCACCTGCTGCGCAGTTGCCTGAGGCCATTTTGCAATGGCGTCAAATTTTATCAGAAAGCGGAAAGTAGCAGAAGCTATGCCCTGTTAACATGCTTTTAAAGCCCGTTTGGGCTTTAAAAGAAAGGCACGCTGCGCTGTCCGCTTGCGGGCAACTGCTGCGCAGTTGCCTGAGGCCATTGCAAAATGGCCTCTATTCAGATTAAGAGCGAATGGTATATGCGCCGGTGCCTATCCACTTATAGGTGGTGAGCGCATCCAGGCCCATGGGGCCACGGGCATGCAATTTCTGTGTGCTTATAGCCACCTCGGCCCCCAGCCCAAACTGACCGCCATCGGTAAAGCGCGTGCTCGCGTTCACATAAACGGCAGCCGAATCCACAGACTGAATGAAGCGCTGCGCCTGCTCCATAGTTTCTGTGAGGATGCAGTCCGAATGACCACTGCCATGAGTGCGGATATGCGCAATGGCTTCAGAAAGATTTTCCACCACATGAACATTCAAGTCAAGGCTCAGCCATTCTTTGTCGTAGTCCCCGGGCTGAATGGGTGTAGTATTGCTCATACCCATAAGGTATGGTGCGGCGCTTTCACTGACATGCAGGGTTACCCCAAGGCGTCCCAGGTGCGCGGCAAGTTTTGGCAGAAATGTGGCTGCGATGTCTTTATGCACCAGGGCAGTTTCCACTGCATTGCACACTGCGGGGCGCTGCACTTTAGCGTTTTCAAGCACAATAAGGGCTTTTTCTTGCTGTGCTGAAGCGTCTACCATAATATGGCAAACCCCTATGCCGCCGGTGATCACAGGAATGCGAGATGCATTGCGGCAGAGGCTATGCAAGCCTGCTCCCCCACGGGGAATGAGCATATCCACATAGTGATCAAGGCGTAACAATGCTGACACCAGTGCGCGATCCGGATCGGTGATAGCCTGCACGCAGGAAAGAGGCAGCTGCTGCTTTTGCAGGGTTTTTTGGATAAGGGCCACGAGCTGCGCGTTGGTATGGCGCGTCTCCTTCCCTCCCCGCAAAATGGCTACGTTACCGGTCTTCAGGCACAGCGCTGCTATATCCACGGTCACATTGGGGCGCGCTTCATAGATGGCTGCCACAACTCCCAGAGGAACCCGGCGACGGATCAAGGAAACACCATTTTCCAGCGTTCTCCCTTCCAACACCTCGCCCACAGGATCCGGCAGGAGGCTGACCTTACGCACATCATCTGCAAGAGTCGCAAGGCGTTTGTCTGTTAAAAGCAAGCGATCCAGCAGGCTTTCGCTCATGCCGGATTCTCGTGCGGTCGCGCAATCTTTTGCGTTAGCTGCAAGGATGGCAGCGCTTTGCTCCACCAAAAGTTCCGCAATAGTGCGCAGTAATTCGTTTTTTTGCCCCGTTGTGCAGCCCCCTAGGACATAGGAGGCTTCTCGGGCCGCCTGCCCAAGGGCAGCAAGGGGATTTTCCTCTGTCGCGCAGAGGTGAGCAGCCAAATTTTCAACTGTCGCACTGGAAGGCTCGATGGAAATTTTCGCTGCGCTACAAGGAATATCAGAGGTCATGAGGGTGCTCCCTGCGTGGTAACAAGATCATCACGATGCACTGCCACCGGGCCGTACTCATAGCCAAGAATGGAGCGTATGTCGTTCGAATGCTTACCGGCAAGGCATCGCAAAGCGTCGCTACTATATCTCACCACTGCATGGGCGAGATCCTTGCCTTCGGGGGTGGCTATACGCACCACATCTCCCCTTGCAAAGGAACCGGAAACATCCGTAATACCTTTGGGCAGCAATGATCCTCCACATTTTTCCAGGGCCGCAACCGCACCCCCGTCGATATGGATGGTGCCTGCAAGGGGGGCTCCGAAAATCCAGCGCTTGCGTGATTCCAGAGGGCTTTCACTCGCCTGAAACAACGTGCCTACAGGGCGCCCTGCCATAATCTCGCCGATATTTTCCGGGCGACCGCCCGCAGCAATAATGACGCAAATGCCTGCGCGGGTGGCCACCTGCGCTGCCTGAATTTTAGTGCTCATGCCGCCTGTTCCAAGGCCGGACAAGGGCCCGCCTGCGAGCGCCTGCACAGCATCGGTAATTTGCCCCACCTCGCGAATCAGCGTTGCCTCTGGATCAATGCGTGGATCTGCCGTGAAAAGGCCCTCTTGATCCGTCAACAGCACCAAGGTATCCGCGCCTGCCAGAATAGCCACGAGAGCGGAAAGATTGTCGTTGTCTCCCACCTTGATTTCGGCGGTGGCAACGGCGTCGTTTTCATTAATAACAGGAATGATCCTGTTTTCCAAAAGAGCCATGAGCGTATCTTGGGCGTTGAGAAAGCGTTCACGATCTTCCATATCAGCGCGGGTCAGGAGCATCTGCCCTATATGAATTCCATAAATGCCGAAAAGCTGCTCCCAAAGCTGAATAAGGCGACTTTGCCCCACAGCGGCCAGCAGTTGTTTGGAAGCAATGGCGGCGGGCAGATCAGGATACCCTAAATGCTCACGCCCGGCGGCGATGGCTCCGGAAGTAACAATGACAATACGCTGCCCCGCTTCATGCGCAAAAGCGCATTGGCGAACCAGCTCCAGCATGTGTGCCCGATTAAGACGGCGAGTTCCTTGAGTCAGAACGCTCGTGCCAAGCTTGATGACTATGGTGTGCGGCATGGCTTAGGGTGGTTTAGGTTGCGGAGTTTTGGAGAGACGAAAACTCTCCAAAACTCCGTCACACGAATTATGCTACCTTGTAAAAAGCCTTGCTGGCAGCCTTACAGACTGGGCAGGATTCATCATGCGGGCCTTCATGGGTGTACCCGCAAACGCCACAGACGTAGTAATCTACATCAGCAGCTTTTCCCTGGGCGTCCAGAGCCTTTTGATACAACTTGGCGTGTACTTCTTCCACAGCATTAACCCAGCCGAAATAGCTGAGGATGGTCTTTTCGTTTTCATTCTCAGCGTCTTTCATCATGTCAGGATACATTTTGGTAAATTCAAAGGTTTCGCCTGAAATAGCGTCCTTCAAATTAGCCATGGTATCACCAATCTTGCCGGCGTGGCGAAGGTGGGCATGAGCATGAATGGTTTCTGCTTCAGCAGCAGCACGGAACAGCTTGCCAACCTGGGCGAAGCCTTCCTTCTCTGCTTGCTTTGCATAAGCAAGGTATTTACGGTTAGCTTGGGATTCCCCTGCAAAAGCATTCATCAAATTTTCTTTTGTTTTGGACATTATCGGCTCCTGTTTTAGTTATTAGGAAAGATTCTTATTTAAAGAAGTTTTCTTGTTTTGTAAAGCGATTTTATCAATTCGAGTTCGTTGCACAATACAGCAAAGTCAGTTTAGTCTTCCCTTAAAAAGTCTCCCGAAGGCTCTTAAGAGCTAAATGCCAAGAGAAGACATAATTTTTATCGAATGATTTCAAAGCAGAAGCTGCTTTGAAATAAAGGCACGCCGCGCTGCTCGCTTGCGGGCGTCTGCTGGCGCATCCGCTGAGGCCATTGTGCAATGGCCTCAAAAAAATCTTCCGAAGGCTCTTAAGAGCTAAATGCCAAGAGAGGACATAATTTTTATCGAATGATTTCAAAGCAGAAGCTGCTTTGAAATAAAGGCACGCCGCGCTGCTCGCTTTCGGGCGTCTGCTGGCGCATCCGCAGAGGCCATTGTGCAATGGCCTCAATTCTCGCTCTACTGTGCAACACCGGGTGGTATAACTTCCCTTGAGAGTTTGCTGCGGCAGTGGTATGCAGCACCAAGAGGCTCGTTGCATTGTGCAACGAACTCTGGCGATTGCACAGCAGGTGCCAGAGGCCATTGTGCAAAGGCAGCAAGAGGAATACTACCATGCTCTATGTTTTGTGGGATGAATCCCATATATGGGGTCTGCTGGCTGTGCATGCGGTGCATAGCCTCGGAATTCCGTATTGTGTGGTGCGCGGTGCAGAGATTGCTGCCGGACTGTTACAGCGTGAGCGCCCTGCCATGCTGTTTGTTCCCGGCGGCAATGCCCGCCATAAGGCAGATGCCCTCGGTGCGGCAGGGTGTAAGGCTATCCGGGATTATGTGCATTTTGGCGGGCAATATCTTGGCTTTTGCGGGGGGGCTGGTCTTGCCTTGACCTGGAAGGGCGGATTAAACCTCTGCCCCTGGACTCGCGCTGGGTATGACGATAGATTACAGCACTTTATGAGTGGGCACCTGCATATATCTCTGCCTGAGAGTGGTTTTACACAGGCCCACCTCATTCCCCCAAATTTTTCCAATGATTCCCTGTTACCCGTTTGGTGGCCGGGACGCTTTGATGCATGCGCTAACCTGGGCTCTATTGCTATTCTTGCTTCATATGAAAAGCCTGGTGCGGATTTCTGGCTTGCCGATCTCCCCATTGCCTCCCTTCCGCCCGACACTTTTGCCATGTGGCATGATCTGTATGGGGTTTCTCTTTCCCCAACTTTTTTGAAGGGGCAGCCCTGCATGATTCATGGGGCCTATGGCGCGGGTGGGTATATCCTCAGCTACTCGCACCTTGAAACCCCCCAGTCTCCCGAGGCCAACCGCTGGCTTGCCCATCTACTGGAAATATTAGGGGGAATGAAGCCCGAGCGGAATATTGTACCACCCTGGAATCTGCGCCTACCTGCATTCTGCTGGGAGGATGCGGATCTGATGGGCTTGCAGGAAAGCTTTCGAAGCCTTCTCGATATCGGCCTTGAGCATGGCTTGCTTTTTCAACGAAATGACTGGCTCATGGGCTGGCGTACAGGAATTCCGGGCGCTAATTTCAACAATCTCTGGGCAGCTCTCGTCGCAATACTGTCCCAGCCGCCTGCCCCGGAAGCTCTGGACTACTGGAAGCGGCATCGCGCCGCTGTGTTGCAGGCAGCCCCTCTGTTGCATGCCGGAGGTTCCGCTTACCTTCTGGCAGAACGCCTCGCCCTCACCCTTGCTAAAAGCCTCCCCGATGCAGTATCCCCCGCCCTACTCAAACACCAGCGGACAGCACTTTTCGGCCCCCCCATGCAAGCGGGAGGGCTGTATCGTGATATTATGCTGCATCTGGATACACTGGCTTATCTCCAACAGCAGCGACTATAGAGACAGAAGGAATTGGAAGGAGAGAAAGACCGTAATGTCAACAGGCCCTAGTGTTTACTTTTGCAATTAGACACTAGACAGATTGCAACGCGGAAAACCACTGCCAGGTGTGGTGCCATGTACTAAGAGGCTGTTCCCCCGCACCGCAACGAGCATAACGCATAACCCAAAGCAAGCGGGCTTCTTGCACCGCTTGGCTCTGCCACCAGTCGTGGACATTATGCCAGACGGCAGAGGCCTTCTCTGCTGCGGCCTCGGGCGAAGAATGGAGTATTCCAACGGCTGCTAGCCTATCAAGAATATTATTGGTTTCCCGCTCCATTCCCCATTGCTCCCTGTTCCAGAAGCATAGGGTCGGAATGTTCGCAGCCAGCGCCATATGGAGTGTGGTGCCGTAGTGATCGAGCACAAGAAGCCTGCATCGTTGCATCTGTTCCGTGAGATCGCCAGTGCAAAGAGTGATGGCACGCTGGGTACCCGCCTGTATCGCAGTGCCATAGGCACTGTCAGCTTGTGCAGCAGGGGCTTGTGTACTGCCAGTTGATGTCGCAGTAATGTGTGGATCGCTAGCGGAGGATGCAGGAGTATCTGCTTCACTCGTGAGTGAAGCCTGTGTATGCAGGGATTGCAACACATATTCAGCATCGGTAAGGCCCCCAGCTACGGAAAAGTAGGGACGGTACTGCGCTTTCGCGGCAACTTCTGGAGTAAGAGACTGAAAAAAAGTAACTTTTCCCTGCCGATAGAGAGGGAGCGCCCCAGATTGCGGGCGAGACTTGAAGCGATAAAAGCAGGTGCTCATCTCAGTTCCCACAAGAATGAGCGAATCTGTTTGCTCCTTATGGCTATTGCGCAGCGCAGCGAGGGAAGGGTGAACCATAGGGATGGCATTAACCGGCTCGCCCTCATGCCCGCTCCACCCCCAGGAGAAAAACGCATGCTGCTGGTATTCTATGGGAATAATTCCAGTGCTCTGTAAATTCGCATAGTTGGCTCCGTGCTGTATACTGAAAAGTCGCCCACCTCCTTCCAGGTGCGCAGCCAAAGAGAGTCGATAGGTATCATCTTGGCTAAAGCTTGAGGTCATACCCCGCAGTTTATTATACGCCACGGGAATGGCAGGTAACGAGCTTTCCGCAAGATCACGCGGCATACAGGCCTGAATAAGAGGCAGAGCAGGGAAATGCCAGGTATGCTCCCCCTGGCAATAGCGCTCATAGCTGATGGCGGCATTGGGGGTAGTGCCTTTGTTGAGAAGCACAGCCAATGAAAAAAGCGCTGTCTGCCAAGGAGAAAAACCCTTTTGCCGGGGAAAGGGCAGGGCGCGTAAAGCATTGCGTAAGAGAGTCTTGGCCTTTTTGCGTAGTTCGTCGGTTGAGAAGGGGCATGCTCTTTTGGGTTCCTGCAAAGCCTCGCTCCTCATTTTTTGCGAAGATCGGGCTTGATGCAGAGGTGCCGCCGGCAGGTAGGTAAGCGTCCAGGTAGGCGGAGCAAGTGCTTCCACTATACGCGAATAAATATAATGATTGAAAGCAATATCTTGTACACCATGCACCATAAAATCAAGAGTGCTTTGAAAGGAAAAGGAAGCCTCGGGTACAAGGGGCACTTCCAGCTTTTCCTGCCCAAATAATTGCACGAGATCCTGCACACGGCGCTGGCGCTCTGCCAGCATATGAACGCACAGAATCAGCCATGGGCCAAGCGCCATTTCCCAAAAAGTCGACGAGTATGTATGCCCCTGCTTTTTACCAAGCTCCTCACCAAGGCTGTGGCTTAAGCGAAGCACTTCTGCATTGGCGGATTTTGCTGCGGCATGAATGGCCTCTGCGGTGGGGTATGGATCTGGCGGTAAAGGGAAACCCGTGCCTTTCTGCCACCAATCTGGAAAATTCTTTTCTTGGCCGGAAAAACACCACGCCCCGGCAGCCATATGCGTGTGCGGGGTTGCTTTTTGCGGCATAGCGCCAAGAACCAACACACGCGAGGAGAAATTGTTTTGCATTATCTTTTTTTCCGCTTGGCTATGTTTTTATTTTAAAAAAGTACGGAGGCATAGAAAATACTCTTGAAAGCTCTCTGCTGCTATGTTATGAATACCTAGTTTTTGGTATGGATATACGGGAGTTAAAGCAACTTCACGAGACATAAGTAAAGCTTGGCTTCCTATTCGCAGACCTGCTTTTTAACGGTAAATACTTCAGGGAAAAACCTTCCACTCCATATTCGCAAGCATTTTATAGGTAGAAAACATGCTCGGTTCTGAAAAAAATGCGTTTATCGCCATGGCTGGTGCAAAAGAAATTTCTATTTTACCCAACATGGCAAACAGGCACGGTCTTATTACCGGCGCCACCGGCACAGGTAAGACAGTAACTCTGCAAACCCTTGCGGAAACTTTTAGTCAGATGGGTGTACCTATTTTTGCGGCAGATGTGAAGGGCGACCTTTCCGGCATTGCCACCGCTGGGGGTAACAGGGAAGGTATTATCAAGCGAATGAAGGAATTTGGCCTTGAAAAAAAGGGCTTTACCTTTCAATCCTTCCCCGTGCAATTTTGGGATGTTTTTGGAGAGCAGGGTACCCCTGTCCGGGCAACCATAGCGGATATGGGCCCCTTGCTACTGGGCCGTCTCTTGCAATTAAATGAAACTCAAGGCGCTGTTCTTTCTGTTCTTTTCAAGATAGCCAGGGATGAAAAACTTGAGCTGATTGACCTTAAGGACGTGCGGAAAATTCTGGAATACGCTTCCTCCAATGCAGCCCGTTTTGCTCCCATTTACGGCAATATGGCTACTGCGAGTCTTGGGGCTATTCAGCGCGCACTTATAGCGCTTGACGAAGAAGGCGCGGGACTTTTTTTCGGTGAGCCGCATCTTAATATTGACGATCTCTTGCAAACTGAGGGAGGCAAGGGAGTTGTTAATATTTTATGCGCAGACAAACTCATGCAGTCCCCCAAGGTATACACAACCTTCTTGCTCTGGCTTTTAACCAAGCTTTTTGAAATATTGCCTGAAGTGGGCGATATGGCAAAGCCCAAGCTGGTCTTTTTTTTCGACGAAGCGCACCTGCTTTTTGATGATGCCCCCGAAGTGCTGCTTGAAAAAGTGGAGCAGGTTATCCGCCTTATCCGTTCCAAAGGAGTGGGAATTTATTTTATATCCCAGTCACCGGCAGACATTCCCGACATTGTCCTAAGCCAGCTTGGCAACCGCGTGCAGCACGCCCTTCGTGCGTACACGCCAAAAGACCAGAAGGCGCTTAGGGCCGCCGCACAGTCTTTTCGGAAGAACCCTGCCTTTGATACGGAATCAGCCATTTCCGAACTTGCCACGGGTGAGGCGCTGGTCTCTTTTCTGGATGCAAAGGGAGCCCCCCAGCCGGTAGAACGTGCGCTTATCGTTCCGCCACAAGGGCAGGTGGGGCCCATTGATGCCGCCGCC
>JAVBJS010000068.1:0-6853 GCA_031546885.1 Desulfovibrio sp. | reverse complement strand
TAACGCCATCTTGATTGCAACTTGGTATTAATATATAATTTCTGAGCAATTAAATTCAAATCCTTTATCGCATACTTTCGAAACCGTAGCGGATTTCGAAAGAAAAGCACGCTGCGCTGTCCGCTTGCGGGCGCTTGCTACGCAACCGCCAGAGTTCGTTGCATTGTGCAACGAACTCTATTTATGGATAAGTTCTAAATCCTGTGGCATGCGCGATGCGATATGGACAGCGCAAAACGAATCCGCTACTATCTTTCACTGGCACCTGCGGCTACATGAGAGCGCCTCGTCACAGAGGCTCTTTTACCCCCTGCCAAGGGAAAAATAGTGTTATTTACCGACACTCTCTAACCTGCTCATAGCAACCACCCCCACACAAGGAACAGTGAGAATGGATATCCTTGAAACCTGCATTGCCGGTGTACTGCTCATAAAACCCAAGGTATGGGGCGACAAGCGTGGCTACTTTGTAGAAACGTGGCAACAAAAACGCTATGCCGAAGCAGGCATTACCGCACCCTTTGTGCAAGACAACCATTCATGCTCATCCTACGGAATTTTGCGCGGCTTGCATTTTCAAAAGAGTAAGCCCCAAGGGAAACTTGTCAGCGTTTCTCTCGGCAGCGTTTTTGACGTGGTTGTTGATATTCGCACCGAATCCCCCACCTACGGACAATGGTATGGAGTAGATCTGACACAGGACAACCAGTGGCAACTCTGGATTCCCCCAGGGTTAGCGCATGGCTTTGTTGTCACCAGTGATGTGGCGCACTTCCACTATAAGGTAACAGAATACTACCACCCGGAGGACGAAGGATGCATTCGCTGGGACGATCCCTCCCTTAACATCGCCTGGCCCATCAAAAACCCAAGGCTCTCGGCAAAAGACGCGGTAGCAGAGGTATGGCAGCGGCAGTGAATAGCAATATCAGGTAGCCAGGGAATTTCATAAACAAACAAGTGCTGCTACAATTTTTCTTGATTTATTATCAAGGATCAGAGGCCATTTCACAATGGCCTCTCCTTAAATTTCCTGGCTCACTACTCTATACTGACAAATGTTTCTGCAGAATTTGGACAACAATATCCACGTTCATGGGCTTGGCAAGGTGATCGTCCATACCTGCCTCAAAGCAACGGCTGATATCTTCTTTAAAGGAATTTGCGGTCATAGCTACAATGGGGGTTTTACTCCAGCCGCGGTCAAGCTCTTCGGTACGAATGCGCTTGGAAGCTGTATAGCCGTCCATCACCGGCATATTAATATCCATCAAAATCAGATCATACTTTCCGCTCGCACCCAAAAATTTTTCTATCGCTTCAACCCCATTTGTGGCCATGTCGATAGCGATTCCCGTATGCTCCAGATAAGCACATGCTATTTCACAGTTTATTTCGTTGTCTTCCACCAGCAAGATTCGCTTTCCCTCAAAATTAACGCCCTCCAGGGATTCCTGATATGTTTCGCACCGGGCAACTCCAAGCACTTCATTTACGAGGTTAATGACAGTTGACGAAAAAACAGGCTTTGGCAAGAACCTGTTGACCCCTGCTTCTGTAGCTTTATCCTCAATCTCAGCGAACCTGGACATGGAAACTAAAACGACAATGACCTCGCCGCTAAAGTCTGCTTTGATTTTTTTGATAAAAGCAATTCCTTCACAGCCAAGCGTATCCCAGTCCAGAAAAACGATGGAGAACGGACTGCTGTCTCTGCTTTGCTGCAAGAGCGCCAAAGCAGGTTCCGCTCCCTCGGCAGTAACAACAGACACAGCCAGTTCCTGAAACAAGTTGGTAAAGAAGGAGCGCACTTCCTCGCATTCATCAACTACCATGATCTTGGTAGATCGCATGTCAATGGAGGCGTCAAGTCGTGTGGAATCAAACTGCACGGAATTTTTCAGCTTAACGGTAATTATAAAAGTGCTGCCTTTGCCAAACGTACTTTCCACTCGAATATCACCACCCATCAACTCAACAATCCGGGCGCAAATAGCCAAACCAAGGCCCGTACCCCCAAACTGGCGGGAGGTATTGCTGTCAGCCTGCTCAAATGGAGCAAAAAGGCGACTTATCTGTTCATCGGTCATGCCAATGCCAGAATCTTGAATGGTAAACCGGACAAGGGATGAGAGGCTGTTTTTTTCCGGGCATGAAACCGTCAGCCGTATAGCCCCTCTGGCAGGCGTAAATTTGCAGGCATTACTCAAAATATTGGTGAGAATCTGCGAAAGGCGCAGCGAATCTCCAATAAAGCGTGTAGAAAGCCCGTTTTCCAGCGATACAAGGAGGTTCAGGGCCTTCTCATCCGCCTTAACGCCTGCAATAGTATACACATTCATCAGCATTTTTTCGAGGTTGAATTCTTCTTCAATCAACTCAAATTTATCTGCTTCAATTTTAGACATATCCAAAATGTCGTTAACAAGACCCAAGAGGTGAGCCGATGAGGTGGTAATTTTGTTCAAGCTGTCCCGCACCGTATCAATATCCTTGGCCTTTTTGGCAATATAGGTCATTCCAATAATTGCGTTAATCGGAGTGCGGATTTCATGGCTCATCCGAGCCAAAAAGATACTTTTGTATTCATTGGCCCTGTGTGCAAGCTCGCTTGAAGTCGCCAGCTCAGCGGCTGTGGCCGTCAAATCCCCCACCAGACGGATGAGGTTGGTTCGCATTACAGCCAGCATTTTTGCCATGGAGCCAAATTCATCTGTGCGAGCCAATAACTCGGGCTCCAACTCATGGTCAAAATTATTTTCTGCTATGGAAGATGCAAACGCAGTCACCCTGACAAGCACTCGCATGATGCGAGAAGCAAAATAATACCCAACCACAAGCAAAATAAACGCAGCTACGGCGATGATTCCCCCTATTGTCAGAAAGGCCGCATCAGAACGCTTTTGGTTCAAGGTATTTGCCTTGGCTGCCTCCTCATAAACAAGGAGGCTCAAAGCATCCAGCGCATCCATAAATTCGCCCATAACCGGCAGCATCACCGTCACATTATAGCGGTTAAAGTCTGCTATGGCTTCATCCGTTGTGGTCAGGACGCTCAGCTCAAGAGCACGCGCATTAAGCCGATGAAATTTATTTCGCTTCTCAACCATTTCCTCGTACAACGCTTTTTCTTCCGGCCCTGAAAATTCCGCCGCACTATAGAGCTGCAAAAGCGTATCATTCTCTTTGTACAACTCCCTAGCCTGAGCAAGACTAGCGTCAATGCGTTTCTGCTCTTTATCAAGAACAGCCTGAAGCTCAAGCGCGTGGGCCTTCCAGAAATTGGCTTTGACCTTGCTCAAATGAAAAGCCGGTGTCGTAGAATTTTGGTATTGATATTCTATACTAGCGGAATTATTAAGCATAAAATAACTGCCAATGCCGCCTGTTGTTACGGTGATCAACAGGGAAAGGCCAATAAGGCCCAATATACTTTGCCGAAAACTCATATTCATGATGTATGCTCATTTCACCTGTAGCTAAAGTTACGAGGACGTACCTTGCTACTGTCTTTATTTTTTACATGAGAAAAAACGCAGAAATCTCACCTTGTGAGCAAATAGCTTTCTGCAGCGTATGTGGGTAGTGTTTTAACGTCCATTGTACAATGGACTCTTTTCGTAAAAACGTGCACAGGTATCCAGAGGGAAGTTAAAGTCCCCCACCTGTACAGGCATATTCACAGGTTGATGCCAACGCCATGGCGTAAGTTGACGCATTTTTTCGCCAATTCCAGCACCCATTTCGTCACAATCCCTCAAAAAATGTTTGACGATCAAAAAAAGGGGGGATAGGCCCATGCATTGAGCTGTGAATTCCAGTGTCTCGTAAAATATATGAGACATAACTAACAAACTATTTCCGATCTGTTTCTATAGATATACGGTTTGTCATATTTTGCCAAGGCTTCTTTCAGCGCTGCAACGTAAAAAAACGTATTAGGATAAGGAATCCATGAACAAAATTCACAAACATGCCCTAATAAATGGCTGCATCCGCACAATGGACGAGGCCTGTTCACAAGCTGAAGCTGTGCTCATTGCGGGGGAATATATCGAATGTATAGGAACAACAGCCGAAATTCTTGCGATTGCCGGAAAAGATGCCCGCATCACCAACCTCAACGGCAAAGCGCTCTTTCCTGGTTTTATTGAAAGCCACAGTCACCTCTCCTGCTACTCTGCCTGGAGTGATCAGGTCTACTGCGGCGCGGAAGTGCAAAATCTTGAGGGAGCCCTTACGCGCTTAAAGGAGCGTGCCCAAAAGACACTCCCAGGTGAGCTCATTCTTGGCTGGGGTTTTGACAACAGCATTCTTCCAGAAGGGCGCGGCCCCACCCGGCTGGAGCTGGACGCCATTTCAACTGAACATCCCATTTTGCTGATACACATTTCCGTCCATGAAGTCTATGTAAACACAAAGGCGCTGGAGCTTGCCGGAATAAGCGAAACATCTCTCATTTTGGGTGGAACCGTGGTGCTTGATGATGCGGGTAAAGCTCAGGGTACCCTGCTTGAAAACGCCGGATTCCAGGCAATGCTGGCTCTTTGTCCCACAATGACAGCGCAAAACGTACACAAAGCCCTGCTCTCGGGCATAGCGCACTACAACGCTTACGGCATCACCTCTGTTCACGAAGCGGGGGTTGGTCTTGGCGGCATTGACTCCCCCACCTACCTGCGAGTGTTACGGGAAATGGAGCGCGATGGAAAACTCAACCTGCGCCTATATCTTTCTTTCATGACAAGCCCCTTTGAAGCCTACGCGAAGATGGGGCTTGCTACAGGCTTTGGCAGCACCATGGTGCGTTTTTGTGGCCCAAAGATTTACAACGACGGAACCATTCAAACACACACTGCGGCTCTTTCCGAGCCGTACCACGACAATCCGACTATCAAAGGCGATTTGCTTATTCCTACCGAAAAACTGGAAGCCGACATTTTACGCTATCATAGCGATGGCTACCAAATTGCCTTTCACGGCAACGGCGATGTCGGTATAGAAAGCATGATTAGCGCAGTAGAAAAGGCACAAGCAATCTGTCCACGCAAAGATCCGCGCCACATCCTTGTTCACTGCCAAACAGCTTCTGATTCTCAGCTTGAGCGCATGAAAAAAGCAGGCATTGCTCCTTCTTTTTTCGGCTTACACGTCTGGTATTACGGCGACAGGCACTACGACCGATTCCTTGGCCCCAGGCGAGCAGAGCGTGTTGACCCCTCCGGCAGTGCCGTGCGCCTTGGAATGCGCCACAGCTTGCACGCCGATACTCCGGTAATGCCGCCATGGACCCTGCTATCCATTCACACGGCAGTAAACAGAACCACCAGAAAGGGTCGGGTGCTGGGGAGCGAACAGCGCATCAGCGCTACCGAAGCGGTTCGCGCATACACAAGCCATGCCGCCTGGTTCCAGTTTGCCGAGCATGAACGCGGCAGTATTGAACCTGGAAAACTTGCGGATTTCGTTCTGCTCTCCGACGACCTGCTCTCCATAGCTCCTGAAAAAATAGCAGATACCTCTGTGTGCATGACCATGGTTGGAGGCCGCATTGTTTATGAAAAGACATAATATTCTGGAAAAATGCATGAGATCACGGCTTCCATAGCTGGCCCAGTTCGTTTTTATCGGTAAATTGAGGCCGTTGCAAAATGGCCTCGCCTTGGGATATTAACATCAGAATTTTTACAATGACAGCAAATGCCCTTATCCTTATTGCCGTTTCCTGCTTACCAAGCCAGATACAGCCTCGCTTGATCACGCAAAAATTCTTAAAAATTTTGAAAAGACGATTGAACTATGAAAATCTGTAAAATTCTCTTGACATCCAGCAAAGTTCCGCATAAACACTCACGAGTCGTGGGTCATTAGCTCAATTGGTAGAGCAGTTGACTCTTAATCAATTGGTTCGGTGTTCAAGTCACCGATGGCCCACCAGAAAATTTAAGGACTTACCTCCGTTATGAAGGTAAGTCCTTTTCTGTTGCCGCTATCGTGCCGCCATCTTTTTTCTTCATTTTTGCTTCATCAACCGTGCTATGAATCTCAAAGCTCCGCCAATTATTTTGAGATCGTTGCACAATGCAACGATCTCTGGCGATTGCGCAGCAAGCGCCCGCGCGGGCAGCGCAGCGTGCCTTTCTTTCGCAATCCGTTTCGGTTGGGAAAGTATAATGAACCCTGGCAAAACCGTAATAATGTTTGCCAGGGTTAACTACATTGAAAACTGTACAACCCCAAGGCTGGGGCCTCCAAAGAAAGTCAATCTCTTTGGTCACAAAAGGAACATTAGACTTTAGACTATTCCATCACTCAATTGCTCTAGGCCCAAGGAAGAAGAGGCTTTAAGTGACGAATAAGGTCATCCCGCAGTTCTTCTTCTTGAAGAGCGAAGTAAATATTGGCTGTGAGGTACTCTGCCCAATCACCAGCATCAAAGCGCATGCCGCGAATTTTAACAGCCAGCAAACCGCGTGCATCTGCCTGACCTTGCAGTGCGTCTGTCAATTGAATTTCACCACCGTGTCCGGGTTTAACTTTTTCAATATGGGGAAATATTTCCGGGGTGAGTATATAGCGCCCGATAATGGCAAGGCGTGAGGGTGCTTCGTTCACCTTGGGCTTTTCCACCAACTTTTCTACTCGAAAAATACCGGGAGAAACCTCTTCACCGGAAATTATACCGTAGCGGCTCACCCTTTCTTGCGGCACTTCCATAACACCAATAACAGGCAGGCGTTCCGCTTTTGCAACATCAAGCAACTGCTGAATGCCCGGGTTCATACCGAACATGAGATCATCACCCACCATGACAGCAAAGGCATCGTCTGAGCTGACAAGATCCTTGGCGCAG
>JAVBJS010000142.1:0-11032 GCA_031546885.1 Desulfovibrio sp. | reverse complement strand
AAAGAGCGCATTCCATTTCTAAATCGCTGAGATTGTACCATGCCTGCAAAAGCAACACCTTAAACATAACCAGCGCTGGGTATGCCTTCACGCCGACTGTATTTACTTTGTTGCGATTAAGCTTGCGTTGCAACAATATTTTAATTTCATCCCACACAATAAGCCCAGAAACGTCATCAAGAAAATTATGCCGCTTACGCTTGCTGCCAATACAAAAATCTGCAAGCCCAAATGTGCCGACCTTACGCTCCATAACTGTCTCCCTAAATAACTCTGAGAGAACAATACACAACTTATCTAATAAAATCACGATGTTAGAAATGACAAAATGCTATATTCTAAGAAATAAAACACATATCCTTCCCCACATACTTTCGCAACCGAAACGGATTGCGAAAGAAAGGCACGCTGCGCTGTCCGCTTGCGGGCGATTGCGTAGCAAGCGCCAGAGATCGTTGCATTGTGCAATGATCTCCTCTGGCGGTTGCGCTGTTCGCTTGCGGGCTCCTGCTGCGCAGTTGCCGGAGGCCATTATGCAATGGCCTTGAAAGTGGCTTATATTTTGCATGCAAGCACATACTGAAATAGATCTGGAAAATTCTGCATTTGCGGAGGGAGGATCACATATGACCGGGCGTATATTTTTTCGTGCGTTATCCATGTTGACGGGAGCAGGATTGTTCCTGACGCTACCGGCTACACATTCATGGGCAGGCACATATCAGACAATCATTGCCAATACTGAGGTAATGTACGAAGCATGTATGCGCAGATGCGCCAGACAGGATGCTTTGGGCAACTTAACCCGCAACGGCTGTCTGGCCAGTTGTGCTGAAACGCGACGTGAGTTTCCTCTTAATAAGAAAAGCTATTCATCATACGAAAAATGCGCGGAAGATTATGCCCGCATTGAGGTCATGCGCGACCAAATCATTGCGGAGGCTCAGGAGGAATGCCTTGAGTTGACCCCTCACGTCCATAAGCGACAGGGCTGCAAGGATGCCATCACTACCTTTTATAACGCAGCAACAGAGGCTAACGTCTGTGGGCGTCGCGTGAACGATGGCGAGGGATACATTGCTCCTATTCCTGCTTCTCCGCCAATGACAGCACAATTAGCACCGACACCGGCCCCCATGCTGGAAGATACTCCCAAATATCAGTCTACAGCGAAAAAGAAGACAGGTAAAAAGAAGGCTGCAACTACCAAGAAAGCCACTCAAAAATCTGTTGCCGCAAAAAAGAAGGCTGCACCGGTTTTGGAAAAAGATGCCCCCATGCCAACGGAAAACTATGGCGTACCTGGGCGTACCATGACAAGCCCCCCTCAAGAGCCCTGCCCGCCGTTTCCCACCAAGGCTCCCCCACGGGGAAGCGATCCAGCTCTGCAAGGCGGCTTTGCCCCAACAGCACCTATGGGAAACCCGCGCCCTGCGATAAATCCAGTGTCGCCTGCATATCCGCCCGCAGGAACACAGTCCACCCTGCCCCAGCGGCAGATGACGGCTGCTGAACCGCAACGGTCATTCGTGGCACCACAAAAAATGCCTCCCCGCACCGCAGCCATACCCACAGGCGTAACTGAGCCTATGGTTATGGAACCTGTAGTGCCGGAGCCCACAGTGCCGGAGCCCAAAGCACCGCGTGTTTCCACGCCTGATGTACAGGAAGCCCCCGCACCCATAGTACAGAAACCGGTAGCTATACCCTCTGCGCCCTCTGTCCCTGCTGCTACGGCTACTCCGCACGCTCCCGCTGAGCCCACAGCGAAAGACGCTCAAAATGTCAAAGTCCCGGAATCCACTGTTCCAGCGGTGGCAGATCCCGTACTAAGCAGTCCTGAGCCGGCAAAAACGCCCACCAAAGCGCCTGCTGCCGATCCCAATGTGCCGTCTCCCTCGATTTTACCTGCTATCCCTTCTATGCTTAAACAGAACGATGGCACTCCACCTCCCCTTATCACCAGATAAATGACTCAGAGCCTATTGACCCAAAGCATGGCAGCACAATCCCTACGCTCCATAAAAACAGCGATACACGAAAGGCCCTCAGGATTTGTTGCATTGCAGCAGACCCTGAGGGCATATAAAAGTGATATTAAGAACTTATCCATAAATAAGGAGAGCGTGTGGCAAGAGCAAGGAAAATGTTTTTTTGCGGAGGGAGTGGACTCTTATGTCCTCGACCCAGAGCAAAAAAGGCATTTGGCGCAGCTATTGACCGCGAACATCCTTATTTATGGATAAGTTCTAAATTGAGTTTGTTACACAATGCAACGACCTCTGACCATTGCACAGCAAGGGGCCAGCGCAGTTGCCAGAGACCATTTCGCAATGCCTCAAATAAGTGCCGGATGAAATAATTACGCCAGCGCAAGAAAAAGCATTGCCAGTGGATTCAAAACGTGCCAAATTAGCTGAAAGATCGAGCGTTTCCCGGTGTTTTTTTTATAATGCACCCACATATATTGTGCTGCAAACGCTCTGCTCTCGCAGCAAGGCAATGCCACTGCGATGACGCGGCATACTGAGTATACAAGACCCTTACCTATTGAATATATACGATACGGAATTATAAGATAATAATACATTTCGCGGGTATTTTCACTATGACTGCCAAACAGCTATCGTAGAGGATGCTCCCACACTGGCACTATCAGAATTTTCTAGAAAGCATCATGCAACAGTCCTGATTAAGCGGAGCGTCCCCTATGACTCAAAACAATATTTTGCTTGAAGCTGGAACCAACGAGCTTGAAATCGTTGAATTTCATATTGACGAAATAGAAAATGATGGCGAGCAGCAATATAAAGGCTACTACGGCGTTAACGTCGCTAAAGTACTTGAAATCATTCGCCTTCCCAAAATTACTGAGCTGCCTGAGGTACGTGATAAATCTATCTTGGGCGCATTTAACTTACGCTCACAGATTATTCCACTCGTTGATCTTGCCATGTGGCTGGGTAAAAAACGGGTTACGACAACCGCAGCCAAAGTTATTGTCACCGAGTTTAATAACGTCACCACGGCGTTCATGGTGTCTGGCGTTAACCGCATTCACCGCATTAGCTGGGAAGAGGTGGAGCCACCCAACGCCTATGTTTCCAGCCTTACGCGCAACACCATCACCGGTGTTGTCAAGCTGGAAGGGCGCATTATTTTCCTGCTGGATCTTGAACGCATTGTGGGCGACCTCAATCCCCAGCTTGCCTTGCGGCTGGATGAGGCCATAAACTGGCAGGCAGGCAATAATTACCGTGCTCTTGTCGCGGATGATTCCACTGTTATTCGCGAAATGCTGAAAGACCTGCTACAACGCGCTAATTTTGATGTAGAATCTGTCAATAACGGGCGAGATGCCTGGGAACGGCTGGATGAAATAAAGAAAAAAGCCATTGCAGAGTCCAAGCCCATTACACACTATGTGCAGTGCGTTGTTTCCGACATTGAAATGCCGCAGATGGACGGGCATAATCTTTGCCGGCGCATCAAGGAAGATCCCGTCCTTAAAGATCTGCCAGTCCTGCTGTTTTCCTCCCTTATTACAGATAAATTGCGTCATAAAGGCCTTGCCGTTGGCGCTGACGATCAAATCTCAAAGCCGGAAGTTACCCGGCTGGCGCAGCGGGCCATTGCCCTTATCGAAGGAGCGCTTGCTCCAGAGCAGCCAAGCGAAGGCACTGCCGCTGTAAAGTAAGACCATTCTTTCTCAAAAATTAAAGAGAGGGAACCTCAAAAACATTTTCCGTGTTCTTGAGGTTCCCTCTCTTCGTTGAGACCAGCACCCTTAGCCAAGTTCGCTGCGCCAGTGGCTTTATACCATATTTTGGCAAGGGCGTTTTGGCACCACTCCTACAACTCTGGCCATTGTGCAATGGCCAGAGTTCGTTGCATTTGTGCAACGAGCTTAACTCAGAGCTTCCTGCACTACAGCAAAAACATTGTCGCCAGGCCGAGAAAGAGAAAAAAGCCCACGCCGTCGGTAAGCGCGGTAAGAAAGATGCTGGAAGCCTGAGCCGGATCGCGCCCCAGGGCTTTAAGAATAAGAGGAATGGAGGCTCCGGCAAAGGCCCCTATGAGCATGTCAAGGACAAGAGCTGCCACCATAATTCCTGAAAGCGCCGCATTCAATGTAAAAAGCCAGACTCCCAAAAATACAAGTACGCCAAGGAGCAGGCCATTACAAAGGCCTATTTTTCCTTCCCTCAGCACAGCCATCCAGGCTTTTTTACGTTCAAATTTTTCAAGAGCAAGCTGGCGGATCATAACGGCAAGGGCCTGCTGCCCTGTATTTCCAGCCTGATTGGCAACAATAGGCATAAACACGGCAAGAATGGCCATTTGAGCAATGGTGCCGTCAAAAATATAAACAACGCTGGCTGAGAGCGCGGAATTAACCATGTTGACCAGAAGCCAGGGCAAGCGCATTTTAACAGACTCAAGCCAAGGAGTATCAACGGTTTCGTCTTGGCCAGCGCCCACCATACCCAGCAGATTTTCACTGGCAAGAGTCTGAATGATATCAATAACATCGTCATGTGAAATAACGCCAAGAAGCCTGCCTTCATAGTCAGTAACAGGCAGGGCCATAAAATTATAGTGACTGATAACCCTGGCAACCTCTTCTCGACTGGCGTTAAAGAGAATACTAATCAAATCCTGATTAGCAAGAGCCTGCGCAAGGGTTGTGCCTGGGGGGCAAAGCAAAAGATCACGCAGCGAAAGCACTCCCGTAAGGGTATACCCAGGGGTAACCACATATGCGTAATAGGGAATTTCTTTGTCACCTATCTCACGTCGTAGCTGTAAAATAGCTTGATCCGCGGTCAGGTGCTGCTCCAGAATAAGAATTTCCGTATTCATGACTCCCCCGGCTGTTTCCGGGTCAAAAGCCATAAGATTACGAATTTCTTCAGCATCTTCTGTTCCTATCTTACTGAGAAGAACATCACTGTGATCTTCATCCAGTTCATCCAAAACGTCGGCAGCATCGTCAGGAGACATCTCTCCAACAATACTGGCGGCTTTATCAGGGTCAAGATTTTCCAGAAGTTCAACCCGCACATGCTCATCAAGTTCGGCCAGAGCTTCTGCGGCTTCTTCTATGGGCAAGGACGAAAGCAGGCATACCTGCTTATCCAGAGATAAATTTCCAAGGTGCTCTGCAAGGTCAGCAGGGTGCGAAAGATCGGCAGCGGCACGGTCTTCAGAGCAACCCGTGTCTGCTAAGGGTTGCCCGTTGGGTTTTACGTCATGAGTTTGCTGGGGTGAATCATCTTGCGTAAGGCCCTGCGCAGAAAAAGTTTCTTTTATAGGCGCGCCAATATAATATTGATCAGACGGGGAGAAGGCGGTAGTTTCTGCAGGGTGAGCTGCTTTGGAGAGGGTGCCGGCGAGGTCGGCTTCGGGTATTGTTTCAGGAGTAGCGGTATTTTTTTTCATGAAGACTCCCGGAAGCGGGTAGGACGGCTTGACGAAATTCCAAGCGGCTTTTAAGCTTTGGAACATGATCGCGCTGTGGTGAATGCAAGCTTATTATAAAATTGCCAAACAAAGGCAGGCGCAAATAGAGCGCATCCTGAGTTATATTCTAATCGCGTTATTTGCGAACATTGCTGTCCGGCTAAAGGTAGCTGGGTAGCAACAGCAGGGTTTGCTTGCAAAATCTGCCCGGAAGCGCGTCGTTTGCGGATCTTATCATTGCTATGCTTACGCAAGAACAAAAGTTAACCGGACAATACTAATTTGCGAATGAGTATGTATTGACAGGCACGAACATGCAATCTTGATCGTTGACATAGTGATTCATCTAACACGACAGCAATTACCACCTGAAGGATAGAGATACAATCCATGTACGATGTTTTTTTTAAATTTTTTTCCAATACAACAGCCCATCACTATTTGCAGGAAGCTATCCAGCTTGCCCTCAGTGAAGATGGGACAGATTTGACAACCAATGCCGTTTTTTCGCACGATGACTCCCTGTCCGCCCTGATTATTGCAAAGCAAGAAACGCTATTGGCAGGCATTCCTCTTATTCCTATGATACTGGCGGCCACAGCAGAAATAGAGCCGGGCATGTGGGACTGGGAATCTTCCGCTCCCGAAGGAGCGCTCGTGGCGGATAGAACCACTGTGGCAAAAATTACTGGTTCAGCGCGCATTATTTTACGCGCAGAGCGTGTAATCCTGAATTTCTTAACGCACCTTGCCGGTATTGCCAATCTCACCCGGTCTTACGTTACCGCGCTTCAGGGCACGGGAGTTCACCTGCTGGACACGCGTAAAACACTGCCAGGATTACGATATCCTGAAAAGTATGCAGTTCTTGTGGGGGGTGGATATAACCACCGTAAAAATCTCTCAGACCTGCTCATGCTGAAAGACAACCATATTGACGCTGGCGGAGGCATAACAGCCACGATCACGCGGCTTCAGTCCACCTATGATCCCTGCCCACCCATTGAAGTGGAATGCCGCACCCGTAGCGATGTGCGCGAAGCTGTGGCCTGCTCTGTTCATCGGATCATGCTGGACAACATGAAGCCACATGAAATTGCCGAAGCTCTTCCACTCATTCCTCAAAGCATTGAGGTGGAAATAAGTGGAGGAATCACACTGCAAACTATCAAAGTATTCGCTACTGCCTCTACAGAACGCAAGCCCGACTACATTTCTGTGGGTCGGCTCACCCACTCCGCAATTGCTGCGGATTTAAGCATGCGTATCACACGGGCCTAATAAACAAAAAACAACAGCCCCTTACAGGAATTTTCATGACCTCACTCACTTCTTCCATTCAGGCCATGCGGCAGGAGCTTGGATCACGCGTGACCATTGTTGGGCATCATTATCAGGATGACGCTGTTATTCAACACACAGATTTACGGGGTGATTCTCTTGAGCTCGCCCGAAAGGTTGCAGCGGTTGCATCTGAACACGTTGTTTTTTGCGGGGTATATTTCATGGCGGAGTCTGCCGCTCTACTGGCGCGGCCAGGACAAAAGATACACCTGCCTGAGCCCTCGGCAGAATGCAGTATGGCGCTCATGTCACCGGCTCCTATAGTGGAAGAGGTAATGCTCCGCCTTGGCGAATCTGGACGGAAAATTGTTCCCCTCGCCTACGTCAATTCCACCCTTGAGGTTAAAGCTGTTGTTGGAAAATACAACGGGTCGGTATGCACCTCTGCCAACGCCAGAAAAATGCTGGAATGGGCCTTTTCCAAGGGCGATGCCGTACTTTTCTTGCCCGATAAAAACCTTGGAGCCAACACGGCAAACCTTTTGGGCATACCTGAACTGGAACGCTACACTCTTGACATTCGCGGGCAAGGTGCACGGCTTGACGTAGGGGCTGCCAATAAAGCCCGGCTCTTGCTCTGGCCGGGGCACTGTTCCATCCATACCCGCTTCACTTTACGGCAGGTGGAGCGATTGCGAGGAGAGTACCCGGGAGCGAGTATTGTTGTTCACCCAGAATGTACTCCCGCCCTTGTGGCTGCGGCAGATGCGGCCGGCTCAACCTCCTTCATCATCCGCTATGTTGCGGAGCAACCACAGGGCGCAACCGTTATTATCGGCACGGAAGTCAACCTGGTGGAACGTCTTGCGGCAGAACATAAAGGACGTGTGAAGGTATTACCTCTGGTTGAAAGCGCCTGTACGCATATGGCCCAGACAACTGAAGAGCGGCTGTCCGCCACCCTGCAAGCCATCCTTGCCGGGTCGGACGCTTTTGTAGTCAACGCACAGGAAGAATTACGCGACAACGCCCGCGGTGCGCTTGAAACCATGCTTCAGGTATGCGCTTGATGAAAACCCCACTTACGCAAATCAAGGAATGAACATGAATGGACATCGTTCGCACAGTCCCGTGCTAATTATCGGTGCAGGACTTGCCGGCTGTACGACCGCTTTGAGCCTTGCGGACATGGGGATGGAAGTCACGCTTATTGCCTCGGGAGAGGGTGAAGAAAACGCAAATTCCTGGCTTGCGCAGGGCGGCATTATTTACCGTTCCTCAGAAACTAACGATGCCCCTGCCCTCATTCAGGATATACTTGTTGCAGGGCACCACCATAATTTTGTGGAGGCGGTGGAGCTTTTGGCTTCTGCCGGCCCTGATGCGGTGGAAGATATTTTAGTCAAACGTCTACAGGTGCCCTTTGACAGGCACTCCACTCCAAGCCCCCGCAATCAGGAAGGAGAATGGGATTTAACGAGGGAAGGCGGGCATTCCACGCAGCGCATTCTGCATTGTGCCGACCACACTGGCCGTAGCATCATGCAGTACCTCATCACGGCTGTGCGCAAGCACCCCGGCATCCGCTTTCTTGACGGTTATTCCGCCATTGACCTGCTCACTTCGCACCACCATACAGCCGGAATGACCTACAGATACCAACTGGCCAACCAATGCTGCGGAGCTTATGTTTTTAACGAAATAGAAGGTACTGTGGAAACCCTTCTGGCCGATGTTACAGTCATCGCCACAGGCGGCGTTGGGCAGGTCTTTTTGCATACCACCAATGCCGCCACGGCCACCGGTGCAGGCATTGCCATGGCTAGCCGTGCCTTTGTCCGCCTGGAAAATATGGAATTCATGCAGTTTCACCCCACCTCCTTTTACCATCGTGAAGCCCGGCGATTTTTAATTACAGAGGCCATGCGCGGCGAAGGTGCTCTGCTGGTAAACTCACGCGGGCAACGCTTTATGAAAGACCATGACAAGCGGATGGAGCTTGCCCCGCGTGATGTGGTGGCAAGAGCCATTGTCCATGAGCTTCTGGATTCCGGCGAGCCTTGCGTATACCTTGACGCCACAGCAGTTCAGCACAACCTTGAAGAACGCTTCCCAACTGTCTTCGCGCACTGCATTGAGCGTGGTGTGGATATTCGTACCCAGCCCATTCCCGTGGTTCCGGCCGCTCATTATTTTTGCGGCGGCATTCTTGTAGATTCCTGGGGGCGCAGTTCCCTTGAGCGCCTCTACAGCGTGGGAGAATGCAGTTGCACCGGCGTGCATGGGGCTAACCGCCTTGCCAGTACCTCCCTGCTGGAGGCGTTACTATGGGGAAAACGCGCCGCCCAAGATATTCAACAGCGGCGGCAGACGGTGCTTTATCAAAATGCAGCCCTCCACGACGCCATTCGCGATTGGCAACATCTTGGCGATGAAAAAAATGACGATCCAGCTCTCATCGCCCAGGACTGGGCCAGCATTCGCAATATAATGTGGAACTATGTGGGCATAACGCGCACAACACCTCGCCTGTACAGAGCTTTTGAAGAACTTCGCGATCTTTCCCGAAATCTTCATGGATTTTACAAAAGCACCCCACTTTCCAAGTCTCTCATAGACCTCTTCCATGGGTGCCAGGCAGCATATCTGATTACCCAGTCAGCCTTGCGCAACACACAAAATCTTGGCTGCCACTACCGACTTTAGCCCAACATTTCATTTGGAGTAAGAGAGCATGACATCTATCCGCAAGGGATTATTGCAATTTATTTTTTCTGGCGCCTATATGAAGCGCTGGAATGACAAACTGCGCCCAACGGAGCTTATTGAAATAGACAAGCAGGCCCACAAAATGATTGTGGCATGGCTACTTTGCCAGGTTTCTGCAGTAGGCATGACACAGGCAGAACGGCTTGCCCTTGAGGAACAGGTTGTTCAGGGTGGAATTTTTGATTATTTTTTCCGTTTGGTCGTCACCGACATCAAGCCCCCCATACTCTACCGTATTAAGGACAACCCAGAGCATTATCAGATGCTTGCAAAATGGGCCATTGCGGAAGTCGAGCCGCATGTCCGCCCCCTCGGCACAGAGTTTTGGGAAAAATTTCAGGCGCATAGCCTGCAACCGCGTTCTCAGGGCCTTGCTGCGGAAATTTTAAATGCAGCTCACCTCTACGCCAGTGTATGGGAATTTCGTCTGCTCAAACCCTTCAATACCTATGCAGATGATGAGCTCCCGTACATAGAGCGCATTTTTACAGAGCAGCTTGCCAGCTATACCCATATTCCAGGTATGGATATTCTCACCTCCGGCCTTGCCCCACAGCAAGAGGGTATGTGGACTTCTTCTTCAGTACGCGCCTTCACTGCAAACACTCCCGATGAAGGCATTGCACCCCTTGGAACTGAAGGGCAGTCCAATATTCCTGTGCCGGCCCTTGCGCGTTTTGCCAATTTATGCGGGCAATTACGGTTTCAAAAACGATGGTCACAAACTCCCCGTATTCCTGAAACCTCTGTCATGGGGCATATGTTCATAGTTGCCTGCTATTCCTATGTTCTCAGCATGGCCCTGGAGGCCTGCCCCGCACGCAGGGTAAACAATTTTTTTTGTGGACTTTTCCACGATCTGCCTGAGTTATTAACCCGCGATATTATTTCTCCTGTGAAGAAATCCTTTTCCGGGCTAAGTGAGCTTATCCGGCAGTATGAAGAAAATGAATTGGAACGCCGGGTACTTGCTCCCCTACGAGCAGGTGGGCACAGCGCCATTACTACCCGCCTTGGCTATTATCTTGGCCTTGAAACCGACTCGGAATTTGATGAAACCATTCAAGCAAACGGCAAAATCTGCAAGGTAGACTTCACCGCCCTGCACACCCTCTACAACAGCAACGAGCACGACCCGAAAGATGGAGAAGCCATCAAAATATGCGATACCCTTGCCGCCTACATTGAAGCCTATACAGCCATGCGCAACGGCATCACCTCCGACCAAATTCAACAGGCCTTTTGGCGTATGCGCGAGCAAAATGCCAAGCGCACTTTAGCAGGCCTGCATATAGGGGCATTGTTCACAGACTTCGACTAGATAGTGTCTAATCACGTAAGTTTTAATGATAGTAAACTTTGTATTTACAGATAGTTATCATATAAAATTATGCTCGAAATTTTAACAATTAGACACTAGGGCATATTAACTTTGAAATATTGTATTTGCCGGTTGTGCAAAATGCCAAGAAAACGACACGCTGCGCTGCTCGCTTGCGGGCGTCTGCTGGCGCAT
>JAVBJS010000072.1:0-4202 GCA_031546885.1 Desulfovibrio sp. | reverse complement strand
CAGCAAGATAAAACGATACATTTTCTTATCCAGTGAAGATAAAGAGAAAGGCACGCTGCGCTGTTCGCTTGCGAGCACCTGCTACGCAGTTGCCAGAGGCCATTGTGCAATGGCCTCAAAATAAGTGAAGATATGTCCTTTTAACATGCTTCTAAAGCCCCAACGGCCTTTAAAAGAAAGGCACGCTGCGCTGCTCGCTTGCGGGCACCTGCTGCGCAGTTGCCAGAGGCCATTGCACAATGGCATCAAATGACCTTTAAAAGAAAGGCTCGTTGCGCTGTTCGCTTGCGGGCACCTGCTGCGCAGTTGGCAGAGGCCATTTTGCAATGGCCTCTGTTTGACGATACTGTCTAAAAGTTTTTGGGAAAAAGTGATGGGTTCCGGGGAAGGAGAAAAAACATTTTTCTCAAAAAGTTTTTTCCTTCCCCGATGTCTTCTTTCCGCTATTTTACGGGGCTGAGCAATATGTAGTCTTTTTTACTGTTGCCTGCGGGGCTGTGGCAGCTTATACAGCCACCAAGTTTGCCTTCAGCTTGAACCTGCATGTCTGCACCTATGCGTGCCCAGAAATAATCACCCGCTTCGGGATTATATCCTGTTTTCTTATACATGATGGTGATATTCTTCAAGCTATTGTCGGTATTGTAGCTTTCTTTGACAACCATGGTGCCGTTTGGCATGGGGCTTGTGTTATTGGCAAAGGCTTCCGATGCAATACCATTGGCAAAAACATTTTGTAGCGTTCCGTGGGGTTCTTTCCCTTCACGCATCATGGTTGTACCGGGAACAAGCTTCCAGCTTTTATAATTTTCTGCCTTCATGTAGGCAACTATGGCTTGTCCTGTGGCATCTGGCAGGGTAGGGGTAGCAATTGCTGAACCTGTGACTCCAGTAATGGCAACGCTCATCGCAAGCATTGCTCCAATGATTGTTTTGTTCATAGCGCCTCCTATAATGTTATTTCATACAAGGTACGTTAATTGTATAAAAAAGCAAGCGCTGGACTATCTGGCCTTAAAATATTCTAATATTGAAATACTCGTTTTATGTTTCGCAAATAATCTGGAGAAATCGCTGGATACTAGCGGCACACTGTGCGGGTATCCGTTTTGCGTCTCGAGCAATTTCAAAGTAAAATTGTTCTAAAATCCAAGATCTTCATTGATAAGTACGAGATGAATACGGCCTGCGGGTGCGCAGCGGCGGATGATTGCCCATACAGCGCAGATGCTTTCCGGCAGTTTGCAATCCATACAGTACCCTACTTGTGTGCAGGGGGTATTGCGGGAGAGGCGAAGGGCGTTAGCGGGGGCGCTGATTGTTTTTATGCGGGTGAACCCAGCTTCAATATCTTCGCAGAGCTTGTTGCGCCCCACGAGCAGAACGACTTTGCGAGGGCCAAACTGGACTGAGGCCGTTCTATTGCCAATGCCGTCAATGAGCATGAGAGTGCCATCTTTAGTCAGTGCATTTACGGAGGCGAGGTAGAAATCCGCCAGGAGTGCTTCATGGCGTAGTTCGAGCAGGGCAGGCATACCGATGCTGGCATCAAGGGTGTCCATAAACTTGAGGGTGGGGGAGGCCTTCAGGGTATCGTAGAGCCCGCTTTCAATAACTGTCATGGAACCGCCAAAGGCAACGCTCGTTGCGCCGGATTCCGGTAATATGGTGTTGAGCACCAAGTCGGCAGCGTCTTTGATTGTGGGAACAATGGAGGCAAGAAAGCCACGCTTTTCCAGCTCTTTTGCCACTTTGCTCAGTTGAATGGCACCGAGCTTTTCGCGTGCGGCTGTGAAAACATCATTACCAATGGGGTGACAGGACGAGGAAGCTGCTTCGGATGTGGTATTCTTTTTGGGAGAGGTCATGACGATTTTCCTTTGTGAGTGGCCAGGGTTACTTCCCTTGGCAAGAGGTTTGCTGGAGCAGTGCTCCTTTCCAAAATTTCCTTATTTATAAAGGATTGGGCCGTTTTTGCAAGTAATTCTGGGGTCAGGGTTGCGTCAAGAACGCGGAAGCGGCTTGAATTTTGCTGTGCCCATTGCAAGTATCCGTTACGGGTGCGGTGGTGAAATGCCATGTGTTCTGCTTCAAATCGTCCTTCTGTGGTGGCGATGCCTTGGGCTGCATTGCGGCTGCGGGCGCGGGGTAAGCCAATTTCCGGGGGAACGTCGAGCAGGAAGGTGAGGGTGGGCCAAAGCCCTTCGACAGCAAGCTGGTTGAGAGAAACGAGCTCTGCAATATCCAGACCTCGCCCAAATCCTTGGTAGACAATAGTTGAATCGGCATATCTATCGCAGAGAACCCATTTTTTTTCCGCAAGGGCCGGGCGTATGACTTCGGCAACGTGTTGGGCTCTGTCTGCGAGGTAGAGGAGGAGCTCGGCTTGTGGAATTACACGTGTGCGCGTGTCAAGAAGGATGGCGCGAAGGTGCTTGCCAAGATCGCTACCACCGGGTTCGCGGGTGTAGTGGCAGACGATGCCCTGTTTTTCCAGCCATTGCCCGAGGCGTTGAATGAGTGTGCCTTTTCCTGCACCTTCTATGCCTTCAAAGGTAATAAACATTTATGTAAGCAGGGGTAAAAGTTGGGGGGTTGCCTGTGCAGGTGCGTTGGGGCCTTGCTCCGGGGCGGGTTTTCTATCGGGCGCGGGGGGCTCTGGAGTGTGAGGAGCGCGAAATAAAAAGCGCTCAAGGGATGGCATGTAGGTAGACCATTTTCCTTCTTCAAGTCCGTCAAGGGCAGATGCGACCTGCTGGAGTTTGGCGTCAATGTTGTCTGCGTAATGCAGGATAATGGCCTCCGCAGTGGCAGGTAGCTTGGGCGAGCCAAATTCCAGCGTTCCATGATGGCTTAATATCAGATGCTGAAGATGTTCCGCAAGTTCCGGTTCAAGACCGGACTTTTTAATAAAGGGTGCAATGTGTTCCAGAAGAAGGGAAATATGCCCGATAAGCCTGCCGGATGTGGTGTAATCCACGGTGATGCCGGAGGTAAGTTCCCATATTTTGCCAAGGTCGTGACAAACAGCACCGGCGAAAAGAGCCTGCCTGTCCAGGTGAGGGTAGTGCGTTGCAATGCGCAGGCAGAGCTGGCAGACAGAAAGAGTGTGTTCCAGCAGGCCACCGGCATAGGCGTGATGCATCCCTTTTGCGGCAGGGGCAAGGCGGAGGGCGGCAACAATGGCTTCGTCATGCAGCAGAGAGAGAATGAGCTTGCGCCACGGCTTGTGGTGTAAGGTCTTTTTTGTCAAAAAAACGAGTTCTTCCAGCATCTTGTCCGGGTGCTGTGCGCTGGCAGGGATGAAGTCATTCAGGTCAAGGGCCGCTATCTGGGGAGGGGTAAGGAGCGTGAGGGAGTCTATAGCAAGTTCAAGCTTATCTTTATAGCTTGTGATACGCCCGGTTACCCACATGAAGGAACCGGCAGCGAGGTCGGGATAGGCCTGGCTTTGCGGACTCCAGATTTTTCCTGAAATATTTCCGGAGGCATCACGAAATTCCAAGCGCCAGTAAGGGCCGTTGCGCGCTTGGCCTTGTTGGGCCGAGGTAAGGAGAAAGATGTCCGCTACTTCCGAGCTAATAGTAAGATCACGGACGTATTGGGATTTTTGTGGCGCGCTTTCCATGAGGATTCTGTTGCTAAGTTCAGGGTTATGAGGAATTTCATATACAATTTCACTGCAAAACTGCTGGGCCAATATGCCTAAAACTGAGAGGCGTAAAGTGTATCAGACGTTCCTAAAAATTGAAATAAAAGATTCAAGGGCTATTTTCTTGCTGTATCCCTAGTGGAATGACAGAAGAAAATAGCCCCTGTGGTGCTGTGGAATATTATTAGAAGGAGTAACCGTAAAGTAGACCATATGTGGTGAAGCCGTCGTTCGGCGTGGTGAGGCCCCAAGTGGAGTAGTTGGTGTACTCGCCTTGAATCTTGTGCCGTAAGGCATCGCCAAAGCGGACACCGATGGTGCCTTTACTTTTGAACAGGGCATGGCTGCCAAGATCCATGGAGTTAAATCTATCTTCGGTAATAACAGCACCACCGACAGAGGCTCCAAGGTAGGGCTCAAAAGAAGCGGATGTGCCCAGCGTAAACATGAGCCCCGGCGCAAGGGATGCGCCCCAGGAAACGTCACCGTTGCCTGTCCAGAGAGAGACTCCAAGCTCTGCAAACGGAGTCAGGGAGCAAGTTTACACCAA
>JAVBJS010000125.1:0-34052 GCA_031546885.1 Desulfovibrio sp. | reverse complement strand
ACGACTAAACAGAGTTCAGTGTATTATGCAACGAACTCTACATTTAAAAAACGAAACCGGACGGTTTACTCCAGGTCAATTGACTGGTGGGGTGAACTCATCTCACTCATGTCGAGTATTTGCAAAAATTTTCCCCACAGCTCCTCAATGCCTATTCTTTTTTCGCTGGAAGTGATAATGGTGAGCGCAGGGTCAACAAAGGCGCTCCAAGCCTGCTTGCAGGTATCAAGCTCTCTTTTGCTGCATTTATCGGTTTTAGTCAAAACCGGGATAATCGGCATCCGAATGGTGCTTGCAAAGTGGATAAGTTCCTGGTCGGATTTCTGCGGGGGCAGGCGTGCGTCCAAAAGTACCGCAAGAGCACGCAGGCCACGGGTTTCCCGCAGGTAATACTCAAGCAGCGCAGCCCAGATCAGTCGTTCCTTCTGGCTGCATTTGGCGTAGCCATAGCCTGGAAGGTCAACAATATACGCATTGGAGGGTTCCAGGCGATAGTAGTTGACACTGCGGGTTTTTCCCGGTGTGGCGCTAACCTTGGCAAGCTTTTTCCGACCGGCAAGGGCGTTAACCAAAGAGGACTTACCTACATTTGACCGGCCCGCCAGAGCAATTTGTGGGGCATCAGCATGGATAAGCTGAGCTTGAGTAAAGGCGGTTGCTTCAAGCTGTAACGTGGGAGACATATGAAAAATCCTTATATGATTTTGGAAAGAAAGGCACACTGAGAACTTACCCATAGATAGGTTCTTGCTCTGCCTGCGCGTATACGTGTGCTACACAGCAAGGGCAGATATGCAACTATCTCGAAATGAACTATTCTGATCTTGACAAAAATATCTACTTGGAGAAAATAACAGGTTCTTCCATGTTTATCAATTCCAGAGGCTCTGCATAATTTCTGTTCGAAAATAACCCTCAAAACAAGCACTCTTAGCACTATAAGGCCTCCAGGGATATCTCATGCAGACATACCAAATTCTCATAATGAATGGGCCTAATTTAGGAAGCCTTGGGGTGCGCCAGCCGCATATTTACGGAACGCAATCCCTTGCAGATATTCCTGCCCTTGTGCGGCAAGTAATGGGAGCGCAGGCCGATGCGGTGAGCCTGTCTTTCTTTCAGAGCAATGCGGAAGGGGCGCTTATCGATAGGTTTGAAAAGGCACGGACGGAAAAAATACATGGCGTTGTGCTGAATGCGGGGGCTTATACCCATACAAGCCTTGCCCTTGCTGACTGCCTTGCCTGGATTGAGCTGCCGGTTGTGGAAGTACATGTAACAAATGTGCTGGCACGGCCGGAACCCATACGCCGACAAAGCTACATTGGGGCTCACGTTATTGGAGCTATTGCAGGTTTTGGCGTAATAAGTTACGCCCTTGGCGTACAAGCGCTTTATGCTCATTGTTGTACCAGACAATAATCTTTTTATATTTTGGAGGTTTCATGTATTCTACCACTGATTTCAGGAAGGGCCTGAAGATTGAAGTTGAGGGCACTCCCTACGAAATCGTTGAATTTCAGCATTTCAAGCCCGGCAAGGGCGGTGCAATGATTCGTACCAAGTTGCGCAATTTTCTGAATGGTCGCATGCAGGATATTACCTTTCGCTCTGGCGAAAAAGTGGATCGCCCCGACCTTGAAGTCCGCGAAATGCAATATCTTTACCGTGAAGGCACAGATCTTATTTTTATGGATCTGACAAGCTACGAGCAACTTTCCATTACGGAAGAATCCACCGACGGCAAGGCCGGATATCTGAAAGAAAGCCAACTTGTGCAAATTCTTCTGTACAAGGGCCGACCCCTGGATATTGAGCTGCCTCCTTCGCTGGTTTTCAGCATTACAGATACTGAGCCAGGAGTGAAGGGTGACACCGTTTCCAACGTGACCAAGGCGGCAACCCTTGAAACAGGCCTTGTCATACAGGTGCCTATCTTCGTAAACAGCGGAGACCGTGTCAAGGTAGATACCCGCTCAGGCAGCTATCTCGGACGAGAATCCTCATAATTTTTTGAAAAAACTTTCATACGCAACTGTCAAATGAGCTATCAGGTGATGGTGTAGGCAATCTCCTTCATGAACCTTCAAGGTAAGCAACAAAAAATACAGAAAAAATCTGATACGGGTAAAGTGGGCCGTGAACTTTTCGGCATGGTCTGTCTCTTTTGCGGGATTCTTTTTACACTGAGTCTGGCAACCTTTGACAGCCGTGACCCGTGGCTAAACCATGTTATTCGTAATGTGCCCAAGATTCATAATCTTGTGGGACTTTTTGGCGCTTACCTTGGGGGACTGCTGCTGGATTGTCTTGGCATCGCCGCCTGGATGCTCCCCGTCTTTTTCTTTCTGGCGGGGGCACGCCGCACCCTGGATTCTCCGCCTTGGCCGTGGTGGCGCTGGCTGGGTTTCGCCCTCCTTGGAGTGAGCATAGCCATTGCGGGTGCTTCACGCGATATCACCCTTTTAGAGGTGGCAAAAAACCTTTCCAGTGGGGGGAATGTCTCTACCCACGGCGGTGGATTGCTGGGTCATTTTTTGTACAGTACCTTTGTAAGCTGGCTCAACGGCGCAGGTGCTTTTATTCTCTGGCTTATGCTTTTTCTACTTTCTATACAGATGCTTATTGGATTTTCCTGGTTTGTCGTACTGGCGGGAACGGCAATGGCACTCTGGAAAACAACCGAGACGCTGGCAGGAAGCGTTCAAGAGAAGTTTCCGATAAGCTCCCGACTAAAGGCCTCTGCGGGAGAACAATCCGCAGCCCCTGCCTCACTGCAACTCCGTGAGGACGAGCCCACGCGGACAACCGCATCTCGACGCCTGCCTGAGAATGTATCATCCCGCTCAGCCGCGTCCGAGGCCACGCAAGAGCCGGACACCCCAACTTCGGAAAAGCTTTCTTTCAGAAGTGCTGTCAGTGAATCCCCCTTGGCACAGCGGGTATTGAAATTCATATCTCGGGACGATATTTATCGAACCTCCGAGCACCCCCCGCTGGAACTGGCTCAAACGGAAGAACCATCACCCTTTGCAGCTACGGAACAGCCTCTCGCCACCCGGCCAAGCCACACCGACAGAAATACGGCAGGACTTGATTCATTACCGTATGCACCGCTAGAGCGAAGCGCTGCACAGGGCACCCCCTCCGCAGAAGCAGGGCTGCGCACGTTACCAGATGCCCTACCCTTGACGAATGAAAAATTCTCTACAACAAGTGAGTCCCCCTTCATTGAAGGAAACCCAAGGGTTTTGCCTGATGAAAGGCCCATGAGAACGGAGCCCCGCGCTGCGGCAAGCGAACGCCTGGATGGCTTTTTGTCTCCCCTGAGGTCTCTGGATGCGGAGAAAAATTTTCAAAAAAAACAGCGTAATGCCGAGCTAGAGGATGATAAGGATTTTCCTTGGCATGCCTTTGATGAGAAAGAAGCAGAAGTACCGATAGTTGCAGGGGGCCACCCTTCCGCACAAGCAATATCCACACTAGTGAGAGAGACAGCTCCGACAACCCTTAGGGGAGCTCTTTCTTCTCCCGGAGTGGAGCCAAATGCCATAGGGCATGGGCTGCAACTCCCTGCCCCTTATGGAGAATCAATAGTCACTTCTCTCCGTGCGGAGAGCGCCATGTCGGCACCTGTTGTAAAGACAGAGTGCCCACTGCCTGCAACAGCTATAGCGTCACCAGCAGGAATGTTTGCACCAGCGACACCGGGAATGCCCGCAGCGCCGGTATCTAAGATACCTGCACCAACGGCACAGGAGATGCCTGCAACAGCTATAGCGTCACCAGCAGGAATGTTTGCACCAGCGACACCGGGAATGCCCGCAGCGCCGATATCTAAGATGCCTGCACCAGCGACACCAGGAATGCCTGCGCCAGCGACACAGGAGATGCCTGCACCAGCGGCACCCTCCGCAGCATCCCTTTCCGCCGCCGCAGCAGCCTTAGGAATGCCTCTAGCCCCTCCCTCCGCAGAATCATTTGCAGAGGCAGCCACAGCATTAGGCATAGCGGTCGAATCTGTGGCCGCCGCCACAGCGCCGCCTGCGGCTCCAAGAGTGTTTACTGCACAGGGAATACCCACATCGCCCTCCCCTGCAACGGAATTATCCGGCACACCGCTTATGACACAGAGGGTATCCGCACCCTCTGCGCCGATACCGCCTCCAGCGCCGGGAATGTCTAGGCCCATCCTTTCATCATCGGTAACTTTTTTACCAGCGCCACCTGCTTCCCACACTCCTGTGGCTTCAACTGGAGTTTCCGCTCCCTCAGAAGTGGTTATGCCGCACTCCGCTCCGAAGTCAATTTCTGGTGTTTTTGCTCCTGCCCCAAACACGGCAGGAGTTACGGATACCCCGACAGGGCATGAAACTTTTGCGGCGTCTGCTGTGTCTACAGCAACACAAAGGAGTTTTACTGCGCCTGCTGCTTCTACGGAAGTACATGGGGCTTCCGCTGCTGCCTTTTCTCCCAAGATCACTATCTCCACAGCGGTACCGGATTTCATTTCGAGGGCTCAACCTCTTTCTGTTGAGCGGCGCGACGTTGAGGGCGGCGCGACTGGAGCGACTTTCTCTCCGCCTGTGGGAGGGAACATTTCCGCTGCTATGCACACGCCCGCTGCTATGTATACTCCAGCGGAAACGCGACCCTTGGTAGAAATGCACACGCCCATAGAAACACCGCCACCGTTTATTTCAACAACTGTGGTGCGGCGTCCCAGCCCCTTGCCGTCGCTTGATCTTATTGATCCTATTCCACCCATTGCGAATAATGCGTCCCGTGCTCTTTTGGAGAGCAAAGGCGTAACCCTCATGACGTGTCTTGGCAATTTTGGCATTCAGGGTGAGTTGGTAGGTATTACTCCCGGCCCTGTGGTGACTATGTTTGAAATACGCCCGGCTCCTGGAGTGCGCGTTTCACGAATTGCCAACCTCAGCGATGACTTGGCCCTGGCCTTGAAGGCGGTGGCCGTGCGCATTCAAGCACCAGTGCCGGGAACAGATACTGTGGGCATTGAAATTCCCAACGAAGTACGAGAAACTGTTTGTTTGCGTGAGTTACTTGCGTCTTCGGCCTTTCAAAATTCCGCATCTCTTTTGACCCTGGCGCTAGGAAAAGACATAGCGGGGATTCCGGCAGTTGCCGATCTTGCCGGTATGCCTCATATGCTTGTAGCAGGGGCAACGGGTGCGGGCAAAAGTGTTGGTATCAATTCCATCATTCTCTCCTTGCTCTACAAGGCTCGGCCGGATGAGGTAAAATTATTGCTTGTTGATCCCAAGCGAGTTGAAATGGCTATTTACGCAGATTTGCCGCACCTTGTTCACCCTGTGGTAACTGAGATGGCAATGGCAAAAAACGCCCTTGAGTGGGCGGTTTCAGAAATGGAGCGGCGGTATTGTGATATTGCCAGGGCTGGTGTGCGTAACATCCTTGACTATAATGCAAAGCTCAAGGCACAGGGAGCACAGCGGGAAGACGCCCTCCTTGGACTGGAAGTATTTCCTTATCTTGTTATTATTATTGATGAACTTGCAGATTTAATGCTTGTGGGCGCCAAGGAAGTGGAGACGAGTATTGTCCGGCTTGCCCAATTGGCGCGAGCAGCGGGTATTCACCTCATTTTGGCCACTCAGCGCCCAAGTGTGGATGTGGTTACCGGGCTTATCAAAGCGAACTTCCCTTGTCGTATCTCCTTTCAGGTAAGTTCCAAGCACGATTCGCGTACTATTTTGGACGCTGTCGGGGCGGAGCATCTACTTGGACGGGGCGATATGCTGTTTAAACCCGGGGGGGGGAAATTTCAGCGCATGCATGGGGCGTTTGTAAGCGATGCCACTGTTTCCACAGTGGTGAATTACTGGAAATCACAACAAAAACCTGATTATCGGTTGGACTTTTCCGAATGGGGCGCAAGCCAGGAGAGTGATTCTGCCGGATTTGGGCATAACACTGATGTGAGCGCTGACCCCATGTATGCGGAAGCTGTCGAGTTTGTTCAGGGACAAGGCAAGGCTTCCATCTCTCTTATTCAGCGCCGATTCCGCATAGGCTTTAACAAGGCCGCCCGACTTGTAGAGCAGATGGAACAGGATGGCCTGATTGGCCCGGCAGATGGCAGCAAGCCGCGTGTGGTTGTTCGCTAGTGCTTACTTGCAAAAGTAAGCACTACAAAATCCGACAGGATTTTGCGCCGACTGAGTCGGCGTGCCTATTAAAAATTAGTATGTTATACTTTTGTTATTTTTCGGAAACAGTGAGCTAAGCTATGCGTATCAATGAGTACTGGATCGCATTTGGAGATATTCATGATGATATTTCAACCATGCTTACCATTCCAGAGTTGCCTGGGGCCACTGGGGTGATTGTTACCGGAGATATGACGCTGGGAGGCGGAATAAAGCAGGCAGCTCGTGTGCTTGCGCCTTTGGCGGATGCTCCGCAGCTATATGCCCAAATTGGGAATATGGATAGAGAGGAAGTAACCGCATGGCTTGAGGAAAAAGGCTGGAATCTGCACGGACGGGCACGGCGGCTTTTTCCCGATGTCATGGCTGTGGGGGTTGGCTGTTCTCCCTTTACTCCCTTTGGCACACCCAGTGAGCACCCGGAAGCACGTTTGGCTGAGTGGATGGAGCAAGCCATTCAAGAAGCGAAAAACTTAAGCAAGATTGACATTCCGCGAACTCTTTGCTCAGAAGCAGGCCAACAGAATTTGGCAACCATGCAGGCACAGCGGGCAGCGCGTGTTCATATGGCCCAGTCCTTCTCAGAAATAAGCGCTCCCACGCATGACACCGCTTTTTTACGACTGGTGCTGGTAGCTCATACACCACCCTACGCCTCAGCCTGCGACAGGCTGCATAACGGTGTGGCTGTCGGTAGTAAGGCTGTACGAGAATTTATTGAGGAATATCAGCCTGACGTATGTTTGTGCGGGCATATCCACGAATCGCGTGCGGAAGATTTCATCGGCAAAACGCATGTGCTTAACCCCGGAACCGTGGGGGGAGGCGGGTATGCCATTATCTGGAAAGAAGGTACAGGGGTGGACGTCCGGGTACGAGCCAAGCTTATGAGCCTATAGTTTTATGTCTCGAGTAATGATAGATGCAGATAGTCACCGGGAACGTCATTACCCGCACCGGTACATGAGGAGAAGAAAATGCCCCATTTTGCAACAGAGCTTTTTGCTCATTTCGTGTACAGCCCAGAATTAAGTTACCATGATTTGCTGGAAAGAGAAGAAGAACTCAAGCTTCTTGTGCAGGCTACCCTTGTTAGCAACGATGCAGAGTTTATACATTTTGAAGCAATGGGCGATACCCTGCATGCGCAATGTATGCTGACCGCTTACGGAGAAGACGTTTTTCACAGCATCTGTGAGGCGCTTGCCGCTCAAGTACCTGCTGATGTGGAAGGGCGCCTGTTCTTTGTAAGCAAGGAGCTGTATCATGTGCACTTATATACATTTTTTAATGGAAAATGGCAGGAGGCCTGTATGCAGCTTCCTGCGGCCGGCCCCTATGGTGAAGGTTTGCGTAATTCCTAATTACGTTCGTTGCGCAATGCAACGAACTCTGGCGATTGCGCAACGATCTCTAATTGAAATAGAGAGACGATGAAAGAATGCGCCATGCTGTCATTTGACCACATGGCGCATTGCTATACATTTTATTACAATTCCAGTGCGCACTCAGTTATTATCCTGCCTGAATGCAGTTTGGCATCATTTCGGATTAAAAAATACCTGGCAGGCCTTCTTCACGCAACAGGGCATCGCAGCAACCAAAGTGATAGGCGCCGTGCCAAACAAGCTTAAGGATAGAAGCCTGGTTGGACACATCCACCTTAAAATACTGTGAAAGAGCTTCATGCCGAGCAAGCAAGGTCTCAGATGTTAAGCTGTCAAGAAAGGTAATGGCATTTGCCTGCACTGCTGCAAGGTACGCTTTCAGCTCTGCCTTGCTCATGGGTGAGGTGGGAGCTTTTTTCAATTGGCAAACATCCAGCTCCTGGTTACAGCTTGGCGGAACATATCCTTCATGCATAATAAAGAAGTTAATTGCATTGCCTATATGTAGCAATTGTTGCCAAAAAACCCAGCCACCAGCTTTTCTGTTCCACAAAGTATCAGGGCATGCGTCAATCTGAGCATCAATCATGCCCATAATCCGGTTAAAATCGCTTTTCACTGATTCTGTAAGAGGAGTAGCCATACTATATTCCTTTATTTAGTGAGGAACTCAGCGGAAATGATTTTCCTCTGAGGAAATTTGAGGGGTGACCCCCAAAAACAATAAAATAGTTTCCCCTAGCAATTCTTACCTGAAGTACTGAAAAACGCAACTACTTTCCGCCATCGGAAGAAGTGACCCGTGAAACTTCCATAACGGACTCAACCTTGCGTAATTTATCAAGAATTCTGTATAATTGCGCTAAATCTGTTACCTCGATGAGCATTTCCATCTCAGAGCGCCCATCCACATTGGAGCGAATGGTGCCGGAATCAATATTAATCTGCTCTGCATCCAGTGCTGTTGCAATTTTGGCAAGCACGCCGCGCACATTCTGACTAACCATACGAATACGCGCAGGGAAAGGAGGGCTTTTTTCGCCGCCTTCCCAATACACCGCCAAAAGACGCTCCGGCTCCATGGCCTGCACGGTTACGCAATCTGCTGTGTGAACCGTTACCCCCCGCCCGCGACTAATGTATCCCACAATGGGATCGCCCGGTACAGGACTGCAACACTTGGCAAAACGCATAAGCAAATCATCTACGCCGGTGATGCGCACACTCTCGCTTTTACTAATCTCACCTTTATGTTCCGCTTTGGCGGATTCCGCCCTGTTCCCTTCAGTTTTGGCTCCTTTGTGAAGCGCCGCGTCCTCCTCACCCTCTGGCTTCGGAAGTAATAAATTCAAAACCTTACGTGGTGTTACTCGAGCATAGCCGACTGCGGAAATAAGATCATCTACCTGCGTAAAGTTCAGATCTTTGGCAACACGGGCAACTTCACCTTCTTTGACAGCCTTTTGAAAATTGACACCCAGCCGCCGCCCTTGTTTTTCCAGCATTTCCCGCCCAAGGGAGATGCTTCGCGCCCGTTCTTCAGTACGAATATAGTGCTGAATACGTGTTCTGGCCTTGGCAGTTTTAACAAATTTCAGCCAGTCCCTACTGGGATGCCTGTGTAGATCAGTAATAATTTCAATGGTATCACCACTTTTTAGTGGTGTGGAAAGTGGCACAAGCTTACCGTTAATTTTCCCACCGGCGCAATGGTCACCCACTTGAGTGTGGATTTGATAGGCAAAATCAACGGCTGTGGCGTTTTCCGGCAGTTCTTTTACTGTACCTTTTGGGGTGAATACATATATTTCATCCTTAAACAGATCGAACCGCAGTGAGCGCATAAACTCACGCGAATCGCTTTCCATTTTTTGCCAATCCAGCATTTCACGCAGCCAGGTAAACTCCCGCACATCCTTTGCCTTAACACGTCCCCCCTCTTTATAAAGCCAGTGGGAGGCAACACCAAGCTCCGCCAGACGATCCATCTCCGCACTGCGAATCTGCACTTCCATACGCTCACCACGCGGCCCGATAACCGTGGTGTGCAAACTCTGGTACATGTTTGCCTTGGGCATGGAGATATAGTCTTTAAAACGCCCCGGCACCGGCTTCCATGTGGCGTGAACAAGACCAAGGGCTGCGTAACAATCCTTTAAATCATCCACAATAGCTCGAAACGCAATAATATCATGCATCTCATCCAGAGAAAGGTTAAGCGAAAGCATCTTCCGATAAATGCTGTAAATATGCTTGATACGCCCCTTTACCTCTGCCTGAATCCCATTGGAAGCAAGAAATTCTTTGAGCGTAGCAATAACACTGTTGATATATTTTGTATCGTCAGCTTTATGCGTTTCAATCCACTGTGCAACATGGTTGTAAGCGTCAGGAGAAATATAGCGAAAGCTCAAATCTTCCAGCTCAAGCTTGACGCGGTGCAGCCCCAGCCGGTTGGCAAGAGGCGCATAAATATCCATTGTTTCCTGAGCAATGCGGCGCTGTTTTTCCGGTTTTTGGAAATCAAGCGTCCGCATATTATGCAGCCTGTCCGCCAACTTGACGAAGAGAACACGCATATCCTCATTCATAGCCAAAATCATTTTGCGAATGTTTTCGGCCTGCTGCTCTTCTTTGCTGTCAAAGGTGAGCATACTTATTTTTGTTACACCATCAACAATATCCGCAACATCTTCCCCAAAGGTTTCATCCACTTCCTCAATGGTCGCCTTGGTATCTTCCACCGTATCGTGCAAAAGCCCCGCCGCCACAGAGGCCCCGTCAAGGCGCATATCTGCAAGGGTGTAGGCCACAGCAAGTGGGTGTGAAAGGTAGGGCTCACCCGAAAGGCGGGTTTGCCCGGCATGGGCGGCAGCGGCATATACATAGGCCTTGCGCACCAGCTCCACATCATCAGGCGTGTGGTAAGCTGCGACTTTATCAATAATATCCTGAATTCGGATCATACGCTTGCCCTATGGTTGCATTCTGTACCGTTGATCACGAACAGGAACCCACCACCTGTTAGTATTATAAAATATACCCGCCCGAGCAGGCTCAATGCCATGAATACGCTTTTGTACCGCTGCAATGGAATACGGAACGTACAGGAATGTATAAGGTTGCTCTGCATGAAGAATCTCTTGAAACCTGTCGTAAAGGGGCTTGCGCTTATCCTGATCCAGCGTTGAACGGGCTTCTTCCAAGATAGCATCAACTTCCTTATTGGCAAAGCCGATAAAATTCAGTCTTCCGGGTTCCGTTGCTGAAGAATGCCATAAATCATACGCATCCGGGTTTTGCGGAATAGTCCACGCAAGAATAACTGCATCAAAACGGCGCTCTTTTGAAACCTGCTTCAAAAAGGCAGCCCATTCAAGAGTGCGGATGCGTACCTCCATACCCAAGGCTTTAAGCTGTGCCTGAATGATAACCGCTGTTTTAAGGCGCACCTCATTGCCTTGATTTACCAGTAAGGTGAAAGCAAAGGGTTTGCCGTCTTTCATAAGAACACCATTCGCATCTTTTTGCCAACCCGCTTCCGCCAACAAGGCTTCTGCTTTTTGTAAATCACGCGGGTAATCTTCAATCCCGGTATTGTACGCCCAGGTGTCAGGCCTATATGGCCCAATGGTTGACTCACCCTGCCCGATGAGGGCCCCCCTGATGATGACTTTTTTGTCAAGGGTATGAGCAATGGCACGGCGCACGCGAACGTCTGTAAAAAAGGGATGCTGAAGATTATACCCCATATAGGTATAGGTGCCTGCAAGTGTCCGAAAGGTGCTATACTGTTCGGTGAAAGAGTCGGATTTCCCTTTTGTCAGATACTGCAAGGGAGTAAGAGAACTCATGACATCCAATTTTCCCGCTATCAGCTCAAGGAACATGGTGGTCATGTCGGGTATGATGCGGTATATTACACGATCAATATAGGGCCTGCCTTCAAAAAAAGTAGGGTTCGCCGTTAATGTCAAGCGAGCTCCCGGCTGCCATTCTTTCAAGCGGTATGGCCCACACCCAATGGGCTTGCGGGCCAGTGCTGTTGTCCGCAAGTCTTCATTTTCCATGATGTGCTTTGGCATGATCTCCTGCCCCCAGGAGTCCAAAGCCCTGGCAAAGGGCGTGGCATACCGTACCTCAAAATTGTACCGATCCAGCTTGGTGAAGGACGCAATGGCTCGAAAATCTCCACCATAAGCCGTGGGCGTTTTTGGGTCGATCATCATTTTATAAGTAAATTCAACGTCATCTGTCGTCAGCTCAACGCCGTCTTCCCAAACAATACCTTTACGCAAGGTAAAGCGAAGATACTGCCCTCCCTCAAGCACCTCGTAGGATTCCGCAGCCCACGGAACAATCTGTAAGTCTTTATCATACTTGAGAAGAGAAACAAAAAATTGCCCGGCAACCTCGTGCGAGGTCGCATCCGAGGAAAGGGCCGGAATAAGGTTGACAGGTTCACCAATCATGCCGCTCACCAGGGCATCGCCATTTACCGGCTGCTCTGCTGATATAACGGTATTTTTCGTCGCATCAGAAGGTTCCACACTGGCCTCAGACTGAGCCAGCGCTGGTGCAACAAAAAGACTCCATAGAAAAAGCACTGAAAAAACTTTCTGGAGATGGCCCCGTACCAACGCTACCCGAAGATCTTGAAACACATCTAACAAGTACAATGATTTCATATAAGTACTGAAAATCCTGAAATTAGAAAAACATGCGAGTAATGAACAATCAACCCCAAACCTTAGGTAAGGTTGAGTCCGTTGCACAACGAATTCTCGAGGCTGCGTAAGCAGATGTGCATAACCGAACAGCGCAGCATGCCTTTTTTCAAAATCCGCAGCGGATACCGATAACCCAAATGCTAGGTGGTGTCGTCAAATGCAGATATTTTATTCTCTGCCAAGGAAGAAACATTTTTTATGAAGGGAACGTACTCTTTGGTACTCAACCGGAATAAAAAGTTTTTCTGACGCTGGCAGAGGGCAAAAGAACCTATTTGACGACACTATCTAGAGCAATTTGAGGCCGTTGCACAATGGTCTCTGGCAACTGCGTAGCAGGTGCCCGCAAGCGAACAGCGCAGCGTGTCTTTCTTTTAAAGCCGTTTTGGGCTTTAAAAGCATGTTAAACGGGCATATCTTCTATTATGTTCCTGTTCATGTTAGTGTAATTAAATCAATATATTATATAGTTAATACATGATTTTTGAGCAATTAAATTCAAATCCTTTATCGCATACTTTCGAAACCGTAGCGGATTTCGAAAGAAAGGCACGCTGCGCTGTCCGCTTGCGGGCGCTTGCTACGCAACCGCCAGAGTTCGTTGCACAATGCAACGAACTCAATTTACTGATGATATAGCCTAATAACACCCCCAGGGCCCCTCAATGTATCCTGCCTGAACACAACCTGGCATCACAAATAACGTAAACTCGCCCTACCCTACCAGCAAAGGTACGCGAGTGAGGACAAAAATGCTGCAGCGGGAATGAGGGGAATGCCAATAGCCATGGGCCAACTGAGATCCAGGGTGTGGCGGCAACCGGCCATAAGCGCAAGGACATGCCAAACGGCCCCTGCAATAGGGCCGACAAAGGGGATAACGCTTAATATGAGCGGAGCGGAAGAATATCCCACTACCTTGAAAATAGCGGAAAAATCCGCTTTTTCGGGCGCGGCAATATGAATCATAACCTTGATACAACCCGCCACAATGACCTGAAGAATGCCCAGAATAAGCGGCGTTACCAATAAAAGCAGGGGGAGAGCAAGCAAGGCCTGGGTACTGTCTATGCGCAAAAAATTTCTGGCAACATGTCCCCATACCTTGGAACAGCCGATGGCAAGAAATCCTTGCAAAAAGAAAAAGAGGTAGGCGTGAGCCAACGCACCTTCGTGCTGGATATGGCGGAAAAAAGATCCTGCATCAAACATAACACCGCGAATGGTCAGCATGTATCCCTGGAGTTTGCCGTAGGCAGGATCTTCCCAGGCCACAAAGGGCAGAGCTTGGGCTTCCTTTGTAGAAGAATTTGCAGAGCCATGCTCATCCAACTTTCCAAGGTCACGCAAGGGGCGGTGGGATGTGTCACGGAGCATTTGAAGATCGCGTTCCACTCGCTCCTCTGGGGGTGTATCGTCATGCAAGGGATCTAACGCAGGCGAGACACTTTCCTCATAGGCAGAATCAGCGCCGGGTTGAGCGAACGTCTGTGTGCCTTGTGTCGATTCTCCATACTGCGGCCCATTCTGATACTGTGCATTGCCGCCAAATTGTGCATTCCCGCTGTGCTGCGGGTCACCGCCATAAGCAAGATTCTCCTGATACTGCCCGCTCCCGGCATACTGTGTATTTTCGGCATACTGCCCGTTCTCGCCATACGGTGCGTTTTCAGTGTACTGGACATTGCCACCGTACTGCGGAGTATCACTATACTGCGGAATATCGCTGTGCGTTACGGCATCCCTTGGCTCTGGCGCAGCAGGATAGCCACTGGGGGGGACGCTCTGCGCGGTAGCGCTATAACGGGCACCATTATTGTAGGAGGCTGGTTCATTATTGGCCGAAACTCCGCTAGCGTTTCCGTGCGGCACATAATGCGTTTCTTGGTACGCGGACGACTGAGAGTGGCTGATGCTGTGATTATGAGGATCAGGCGGATAGATATTTGCAGCGTCCCCATGTTGAGGGGAGGCTACGGAATGAGAGTAACGCGATGCGGATTCTGTTTCCTCATGCTTGTAAGCAGCTATTCGCTGCGAAGGGACTGAGGGCTGAGGGGCTGGAGGCGTGTGCCAGCGCTGGTGTAAAGAATCTACTGCCTCCCAAATATCGGCGACTTTGGGGGGGGCGGGAGGAACAGATGGAGTAGCCCGTTGCGCAGGAGGCTCTGTAGTGACCCGGGCGGCGTCAGCAATGCGAAAACGAAAGCGATGCTTGCATTTTGGGCAAGTCGCCATCTCCGCCCCGGGGGGAATCTTTTCTATATTTACAGAGCGAGCATGCTCACACTGAGGGCAACGGATGATCATACGGCTCCTTCCGTCAAGTCTATGGGCGCAGGCCTTTTTACCGTTATTACGCTTGAGCTGGAAAAAAGGAAGACATTTACATTCCTTTCGCATGCCAGTGCGTCAGCAGACCATAGTCCAATTATTCCACGTTGAAAATATTGAGTGAGCTGCGGATATGCTTGGTGCAGGCAAGATTAGGAGAGCGTCAACAATTTCCAGCAGTTTCTCCAGAAACGGCTTAGTAATTATATAGGCATGTAGAAGCGAAATCAAGCTTTGGACTGAATAAAAATCCTTGAGCCCCAGGGAACTTTAAGGGGATCATCCCCGTAGAACCATCAGGCCCAAGAGCACTATCAGACCAGCAAGGTAATAAGGGAGTAGTTATGAAACCGATTGGCCGCTTTTTCCTTTTTTATGGAAGTTGGGCAAATTTCACCACCTGCATACCCCGCCATGAAGGGAATGTGACTTTGAATGCCGTTACTAAAAGTAAACAGCTCTCTGCGCGTATCGGTAGCCAATGCCATCTGGCGAATAATGCAGGAAAAAGAAAGCATTCCATTAATGCCATCCATACTGTTAATGCTGGCAATGGCTTCTGTGGTGGAAGAAATAACATCTTCTTCAGTGCATTTGGACAGTGTGAAAATAGATTTTTCTCCAACATTGCCGCGGAAAACAGCAGAACCGTCTGGAGTAAAGGTAGTCAGCACGCGCATAACAGGAATACCGTCATAATCAGCGCGATGTATCAAGTCAATCATGAAGGGAACAAAGAGAAAACGATCTGTAGGGAGCCCGTCTTTGGCGAGCCCCCGCTCTTCAAAATACGTGTAGGCATTCATGCCATTTATCTCATGAATATAGGGACCATCCGCCTTGGTAACTTCCCCTTGGTAGGGCATGGCATTACTATCCGGCAGGGTTGTGACCATAAAGCGAGGCGTAATGTTGCCATAACAGAGCACAAAGGGCATGGCATCTTTATAGCTTTTATCATTAAACAGCGTTTCACTACTGTTAAAGGAAACCGTATCGTCAATGGCTATAGTACCGAAAACCGGTGTACTGTTAAGAAGCTCACTCCAAACATTGGGGTAAATATCTCCAGCATTTTCTAAAAGTAATGGCGGAAAAACAAGGGCCAGCCTGGGCTGCTCAGTCATTCCCAGGCTGGCCTTTTCGTAAGCTTTCTGCGTAGCCGCATACACTTCTGTTGAAAAACTTTCCGTCACTCCGGCTCGAAAAAAAACATCGTCCGCTGTCATGACAAACAGAGTAAACACCATTTTCTCGGCAATGCCATTAATAGCCTGAGACGAGGTGGTCACACCAAGCACATCAAAGGGCAATTTTCCACAGATATACTGCGCCGTCCCGGATAAAACGAATTCGCAATGACACATGACTATGCCCACGGTGTTTTCACGCAGGGTAATACCTTCAGCAAGCTGCCGGTGAATGTCCCCAAACGCCTTGTCCTGATCGTCTATTTCGCAGGTATAAACGCTGAGACATTGAATCATATGTCATCCCCTTTTGCTTTAGCGAGAGAGCTATTATATCGTATTTATGGAAATTCAATAAAGGCATGGCCTCGAAAATAGTTCCCCGTCAAATTACGAGGAATAAAACGGAGCGAGACCCCAAGAGAAGCACAAATCTCCTCTACGTCCTTGGTAGCCATAGTAAGTAAAGGGTTTTTTGAGCGCATGCGCGCATAAATGTTATGGCTCCCGGAAACCATCTCCCGTAGCTTTGCGCGGCAGGTGCCGGACTGAAGCCCACCAATAAATACTCCCGCAACATCTTTACAGAGATTATAATCGACCAGCAGATCGGCCAGGAGCATACGACCTTTTGGCGCGGAGATGGCTTTGGCCTCGGCGATAAGGGTACGCAGCTCGCCAATATTTTTATAATACTGCACAACGCTCACACACACAATGAGGGTAGGCTCCGGCACAGCAAGGGAGGTAAGGGAGAGATAATTATCCACAGGTAAGGTGTGAAAAAAAAGGTTTTTGCAGCTTGCATACCGAGTGCGCGCTGTCTGCACATTTCGCTCAGATGTATCCAAGCCGTGCACCTCTTTGGCCAATCCTGCTAAACATGCAGATTCATAACCCTTTCCACAACCAATATCGAGCACCACATCCTGTGGATATATAGGCACTTCCTGCTGTAACTGCTTCATAAAAAAGTCGGTTTGGGCCTTCCACAAAGCTCCTGCCAGCGCTTCGTCCCTATCCCAATATGCAACCCATGTATCTGACATCCCTTCTCCTTCCTCGCATTGAATAATTATAATGGCACCTTGCATAATGAACTCTGCCGCCTGCATACCAGACGACAGAGCTTGTAATTGTGCACAGTGTTTAATACCTGCTCATTTCCCGTTGTGCATCGCGCAATTCCGCTGCGCTCTTCAGCGCATCACGGTGATCGTGCAACTTTCTTCCTCGTCCAAGGGCAATTTCCACTTTCACCCGGCCATGCGTAAAATGCAGATTAACAGGCACTACACTCAGTCCCTTTTGCTCCACCCGCTCCGCAAGGCTTTCAATCTCACGCGTATGCAGCAATAACTTGCGATCCTGATCTGGATCGTGCTGATCCTGACCTGCATTGGCGTAAGGAGCTATGTGTAATCCGATAATAAATGCCTCGCCATTACGAAAGGTTACATAGGAATCTCTAAAATTCACTTCACCTTGGCGAATACTTTTTATCTCAGAACCGCTGAGCACAATACCCGCTTCAAAAAATTCCAGCAACTCATAATAATGCCGGGCTTTTTTATTTTGGGCAATACTGCTGCCCTGCGTCTTATTTCTTGTCATGGCGTTATCCTTCCGTATCAAGCTGTGAGGCAAAAAATATCATATCCTGTGGAAATTTATCATACATGATGTGCCGTACCAGAGAGTTCACCGACTGTACAGTAGATGCAGCAAGAACCTGCTGCAAAAGTTCATGGCACTGCTCAATGCTGCTGTTGCGGATTATATGTTTAATTCCAGGAATAGATTGCGGCGCAATAGAAATAGAGTCAACAGACATGCCCATAAGCATTGGAATGCAATATGGGTCTGCCGCCATTTCACCACACACGCACACGGGAATACCCTCCTTGTGCGCCATATCCACCACGTACTTGACAGCCCGGATAATAGCTGGATGCAAGGGCTGGTGCAAGTGTGCAACATGCTTATTGTTTCTATCTGCTCCCAGAGTATACTGAATAAGATCATTTGTTCCAATACTAAAAAAATCCACTTCCTTCGCTAAATCTTGCGCTATGAAAACAGACGCCGGAAGCTCAATCATAACGCCAACGCGCATACCCGTCTGAAAATTCAGCTTTTCCGCCTCAAGCTCTTGAATGGCTTCGTATAAAATAGCTTTTGCCTGCCGCAGCTCTGTTATGCCGGAAATGAGAGGAAACATAAGACTGGCATTGCCGTGCGCCCCCGCCCGTAAAATGGCCCGCAACTGCCGCCGAAAAATATCCTGATGGCGCAGACAATAACGAATGGCGCGCAAACCAAGTGCCGGATTAGGCTCATCAAGTACGCGGCGCTCCTGAAAAATCTTGTCTGCACCCACATCAAGAGTACGAAAAATTACTTGTCGCGGGGCAAATGCCGCCGTCAGTCGCGCATATTCCTCATATAACTCATCTTCTTTGGGTAGAGAAGTTCTGGCAATATAACTGAATTCCGTACGAACAAGCCCAACACCTTCCCCCCCGCACTCAATGGCCACGGCTGCTTCTTGACTTTTTTCCACATTGGCAAGAACAGTTATACGGTAACCATCCTGCGTTTCAGCCAGAGCACCCGCCATTGTGCTAATTTTTTTCTGGTATGCCTCAAACTGACCCTGCCGAAGCGCATATGCCTCCAAATCCGCTTCTGACGGTTCCACCAGAATTTTACCGGCAATGCCGTCAATAATGATGAGGTCGCCCTCCAGCACATCATTGCCAAGGCCATTTACCCCCACCACAGCGGGAATGCCAAGATTGCGGGCCAAAATACCTGTATGGGAAGTGCGCCCTCCCTGCTCTGTGGCAAAGGCCGTTATGCGCTGTAAAGAAAAAAGCAGAGCCTCTGCCGGGGTAAGGTCGTATGCCAGCAAAATACGCCGGGCTTCCTGACGAATCTGCTTGGAAGCGTCAACATCATGAATTTTTTCAAGTTCAGGTATTTCCTTAAGGCCTGCTGCCATTTCTTCCAAAACACAGGTAATGCGCTGAGCCACAACACGCACATCCTGAATCCGCTCACGAATATACGGTGAAGAAATTTTACTGAACATTTTCGCAAGCCCCTCGACGCTTTCTGCAAGGGCCCACTCCGCATTCATCCGTTGTTCCTGAATACGCCGAATGGCCTCACCACGCAATTTCGGATCTGTGCAGATAAGCATGTGAGAATCCAGTAACTCCACTTGCTCAGAAGAATCTTCCATCAAGTGCTGCTTCGCCAAAGCAAAGTCATGCATTACTTTTTGAATGGCCTCTTCAAGACGGTCAACTTCATACGCAATACTTTCAACAGGCACAAGAGTGTGGCGAATTGTATCGGGCTTACGATTAAAGAAAAAAGCGCAGCCAATGGCTATGCCGGAAGAAACCGCAATACCGTGTAATACTGTTCGAGCCATTGTAAGTCCATTTTAGATAGTGAGTGTTGGGGGAAGGGGAGGTTATGCGGATGAGCTTTTTTCTCCCACCGCCAAGGGCCACTGAAAAAGAGCCTCCAGCGCCTGGGTTGCGGCTTCTGCATCTTCGCCCTGGCACTCAAGCAAGAGAAGGCTTCCACATCCAGCAGCCAGCGAGAGTATGTCCAAGATACTTTTAGCATCCGCGGTAAGGCCGTTGTGAGTAAGGGTGATGCGGCATAAAAAATCCTGAGCCGCCCGCGCCACTCGTGCAGCGGGGCGTGCATGCAAACCAAGCTCATCACGAACAACAACTTCACACTGACGTGACACTTCTGCCAAAACGGAATTTACGCTCATAGGACTCTCTGTGCTACACTGTCTCAGGGCTTGTTCACACTTTGCTGAAAGCGCTCAGTGCTCTTCTGTTGTTGATACATTTTTACGGGCTATCAATAAAAATACCATATTGGTACTTTCAAGGGAGCTATCCCTTCCTGGCGCACGAGACTGGCTCACCTGAATACTCATGCTCTCTATCTCTGCCTGCAAGCTTTGCAAAAAATGTCGTGCTCGCTCAAAGTGTTCTAATAAAATACAATGAATAACAAGACGCCCGCCCGGTAAAAGAGCTTGCCAAACAACGGTCAAAATTTCCGCCGCCAGCTCCGTTGTTCCACTAAGGCCTCCTCCCAGAAAGACTCGGTGAGGCCGGGTGAGCATGAAAGAACTACGATTCTGGACTGGCTCAGCAAGAGGCACAGAGGGCGAAGCCGATTCATCCATTGCCTGCAAAAGCGGTAAAAAACATTCCGGCATGGTTCCGTGCATAATATCCAGGTTGGCAACCCCAAAAAGGGCGCGATTGCGAGCTATAAATTCCACACGCTCCGCATTCCCTTCTACAGCAATCACCTGTCCCCTATGCGCAAGAAAGGCCGCCTCCATTCCAACAGCACCGCTCCCCGCTCCAAGATCCCATACCGTATGGTGGGGAGCAATTCCCAAAGCCGCAAGCCCCGCTGCGCGAACAGGAGACTTGGCAAACAGATTGTCCTTATGCACTATCTGCGTATCCGTAAGCCCAAACAACCCACGAGGTTGCTCTTTCTGGAAGGGAGTCTGCCCCTCGTTTCCCATGCCTGTGGTAATGCGTTGTGTTTCTCTCTTGCGCGGATCAAGCAAAAATACTCGTGCCGTCAATGCACCCACCGCATCATCGTGCAGCAGAGCCTCGTATGGCGAAAGTACAAGATGGCGCTCCGCATAAAGGTTCCCCGAATGAGGGTTGTACTGCATATTTTCAAGCATATGTACTGTATATTCTGCACAGCCTCGCTCAACCATATACTTGGCAATGCTGGCGGGAGTGGTACTTGGACTGGTAATGATAAAAACAGGATCACGTGTCAGCAAGGCCTGGGCAAAGGGTAAAAACGAAGGGCTCCCAAGCAGAGAAACACTCCGCACCTGTTCCCACGGCAATCCTACAAGAGCCGCCGCCGCCTGCAAGGAACTCATGCCCGGTAGAAAATGCAAACCAGCCGTGCCAAAATGCTCACAAATTCGCGCTCCAATACTAAAAAATAACGGGTCACCAGAGCACAACACCACCTGAACTTTAAGCATTTCCCTATTTTTAGCAATCTTTTTTAATACCAACGAAAGATCCTTTTCAATCACAATCCGTTCGGCCGCGTGCTCAGGAAAATAAGAAAGCTGCGCCTTACCACCAATAAGCACGTCCGCCTTGGCAAGGGCCGGATGTGCCAAAGCTGGAGTCAGTCGCTCACTCAGTAAACCGCGAGGAGAAGCAGTCAGCAGACCAAGCCCAAGAATATAAAGGGGAGCAGGATGCAGCGCCATGGAATCTCCTGACTGTAACGGGGAAGGAAATAGAGGGAAAGGAAGGAGAAGGCTGGGGAGAAATTACCGCAGAGCAGATAACGACTACCTTTGCCGTCGCTGTCCCAAGGGCAAATCCTCACTGTACCTGTTGACGCCGTTATACAGAGGTTCCCTGTTTCAAATATACACCGGCGCGAAGGGGTAACCCAACGCGCCTAAAGTATGTCAAATCGTCAAAATGAAAGGCCTCTGTGCTCTGCTCAGTGGGGGGAACGATCTCAAACAAAAACGCCGCCCCTTATGGCTTTCTGGAAGATAGAGAGTCGATGCTAAAAAATTGGTTAACCTCAAAATTAAGGTTAACCAAAGAGAGTTCCCACCCTTAAAGACGGGGCTTGGGGAGGCCAAGGCCCCCCCAATAAATCCTTCTCCAATCCAATCCATCTAATGATGCGCTGGGGTCTTGCCACCGTTAAGCGCGGCTTCCTGGGGGAAGACAGGCAGATAACGATAAGCGAGGCTTAGAATAAGCGCACCGTATGCGATAATTAACGCACTTGCGGCCCACTCTACCCAGTTTGGATTATAGGTCTGCCACTGATCAAAGGGCATTGAAGGGAATGCAAGGGTTTGCACAGTTTGCACATAACGATTAATGGTTATGCCTGCGCAATCCAAAAGCGCTGCGGTGTAAAACAGTATCGGATTATTCCGCAATGATGCTGTCAGCAGGATAACACAGGGAACCACACCACACACAACAAGCTCTGCATAGAAAAGCCACTTCCCATAAATCCAGCCATAGAAGAGCTGATCGAAAGTGAGGCCTTCACGAGGCAGAAGATTCATCATCCAGGCCCCGGTATCCATAAACTTAAAGACAAGATAGACAAGAAGCATAGTTCCGGCAATCTTCCCCATGAGCTGTTTGATATCCCAGGTGACAAGCTTTTTCCCGGTCATCTTTTCCATAATGGTGCAAATAAGCACGGTGAAAACCGGCCCGGAAGCAACCGCAGAAAGAATAAAAAGAAAGAATGTCCAAGGCCAGACAAAGAACCCTTCACGGAAAGCATACGGGCGGGCAAAAAGCACACCGTACATGCCGCCAAGCGAACCTTGGTGGAAGGTGGACAAAAAGGCACCAAGGCCAGCAAACAACGGCATAGCTACATGCAGGTTGTGGGCAAGGTGACGCAGCAGGGGAATTCTATTGAGCTGCTTTTGCTCAAAAATGAGCGGAACAAATTCAATAATAAGAACAATCAAATAGCAGGTAATACAAAAGATAACTTCTGTCAGCATGGAGTGGACGTTGGCATGCCAATACCCAAACCACGCCCGCAAAGGCTGACCAATGTCCAGCGTCAAAACCAGCATGGCCCCGGAATAACAGATAAAACCAACGATAACCGTCAGGTTTATAATATTTTTCAGAGGATCTATATTCAAAATGTAGCGTAAAAGGCCGGTAAAAAAGGCTCCGGCACCCAACGCGATAACAGCAAGGTCAAAGGTAATCCAAAGGCCAAACCCAAAATAATCGTCAAGCCCGGTGGTGCTTAACCCCGTGCTCAAGACCAGATAGGCCGCATAGACGCCCCAAAGCAAAACAAGGCTTACAAGACCAAGCCAGCCAAGGAATTTTGAAAGTGAACACCGCTCGCACCCGGCAGGGAAAAGGGCGGCGTCAAAGGGAAGGTTGTAATTCTTTTCCATATGCTCCTACCCCTTAGTGCTTTTTAGGCAGTATGGCTTTGGGTTTTTGCGTTTCCTCATTCGTCAGATAGTTATCTCCGAGGCGACGCACCCATTCGCGGCTGCTTAAGTAATAGACAGCGGTATCCGTTCCAAGACGCTCCAACAGGCGGAAAGCGTGAGGGTTCTCATGCGTAAGCCCGTAGACCTTGTGTTCCGGGTTATTGAGATCCCCAAACACAATAGCTCCATTGGGGCACGCCTCCGCGCAGGATGTAACATAAGCATCTTCCTCAATGGCAGAATGCTTGTTCCCTTTATCATCCTTAACATAGATGGGCTTGTCCTGAACGCGCAGTGCGTCTTTGGCCTGCATAAACCGGTGGTGACAAAAGGTACATTTTTCCACTACACCGCGGGGGCGTACAGATACGTCTGGAGTCAGGGTTTTTTCCATTCCCTTTGGCCACACGGGATCTTGCCAGTTAAAATAACGGGCGTGGTAAGGGCAAGCCGCCATACAATACCGGCAGCCTATGCAGCGCGGGTAAATCTGACTGACAATGCCGCCCTCTTCGTTCCGTTCTGTGGCAACAACCGGACAAACGGTTGCGCAGGGCTGTTCCGCACACTGTTGACAAGGCCTTGGCAAATACGCAACTTCGTGCTCGGGAAAAGCCTTACCGTTACTCATTTCATAGACGGTAAGCCAGTTCATGACCCGAAGCTTGTTGGAAGCTTCTGCCACAGGAGCCAAGTTATTCTCAGCCTGGCAGGCAACCATGCACGCGCCGCAGCCAGTGCATTTGTCAAGGTCAATGGCCATTCCCCATTTGACGTTGAATTCTTTTTTTGCAGACATGGCGTGTGTTCCTTATGCTTTGGCTATATCCACAGCAGCCCCGGCCCAGGCGGTTAAGCCTGTATCCGGTTCGGCAGCGGCGGTTAACAGTTGCATGACATTGGCACCCTTGTTTTGACTGAATTCGTCAAGGGCGGTATGGCCATACCCAAGGCATACGGCAACAGTGTCAGACGTTACACCTTCAAAAACGCGCAAGCGCGCTGTTATGAAACGCCCACCTCCAGGCAAGGAAACACGCACACGATCATTTTCTGCAAGATGAATGCGCGTTGCCGTGGCCTTGTTCACCATAACCGTCATTTCGTGGCCGACAAGTTCTGTGGCCCGAATTGTCTTGGGATTGAACGGGGGAATACCAGTTTTTGCTGTACCAAGGTTAAGCTTGGAATAAAGGGCCAACTGGAGCTGCCCCGGCTTTGGCGTTTGCAATGCTTTACCTATAATATCGGCACGTGCCGCATACGAGGCTACAGAAGCAGTTGCATTACTAACGACAGGCTGCCCCTTCACTAAAAGGTCGTAATTGGCGCTCATAGCTGTAGCTTTTTTCTTGAGAACTTCCACATAGGAATTTACTCCAAGAGCAAGCCCAAGCTTTTTCGCCAAAGCAAAGAACAAATCACCACCGGACACAACCTTCGCAGGCGGTGCCGTCACGGACGGTGTAACGCAATAAATACTTTTGCCGCAGCCGTAGGGGTTCAGTATATCGTCAATGCGCTCAAGCCCCATGGCTACCGGCAACACAAGGTCACAGGCCATGGCGCTTTCATCCATAAGGGTCGTAATGGCTACCTTGAAGGGAATCTTGGCCAGAGAAGCCTTCACCGCAACAGGATCAGGCAGAGCATACACCGGGTTTGCCTCATAAAGCACAAGGGCAGCCGGAGTCTGTTTACCGTCAAGGTATGCGGCAAGATCTTTCTTGTAGAGCTGGGCTCGCGTTTTAGCATTGGCAAGCACAGCAGGGGCTTCACGCAACAAGCTGACTCCGCCCTTTTTGCCGATATTGCCCAATAAATCATTAACGGCAAAACCAACCATAACAGGCGACGCACCTGAACCATGGTTCAGGGCAGAACCCATAATGACCAAAGGCGACTTCGCCTTGAGCAGGCCTTCTACCACCGCTGTCAGCATTGCTGCCGGCAGGCCGGTGATTTTTGCGGTATACTCTGGCGTGTAGGCGGCAACCAACGTCTTGAATGCGGCTGCATCCGTTGCTGTCAGCGATTTGCCTTTTGCCATGAGCATATTGGCTATGCCCAAAGCAAGGTGAATCTCTGTTCCCGGCAGTATGGGGAGCCAAGGCTTCGCCACTGCTGCCGTATTGTTTTGCACAGGCCCCGCATAAGCAAGGGTCAGACTGGAAGCCGAGTCTTTTGATGGGTGGGGAGTAGCCTTGGCAAAAATGCGGCGATTTCGCACCACCGTGCCCCACGATTCTAATATATTTGCGCCAATGGCAAGAACATAATCACTGTTCTCAAGATCATACCCAAGCTGTCCGCCAAGTCCCATAAGATCACAAGCCCGTGCTGCGGCCTGTGCGTCTGAGGGCATAAGGAAAACATCGCCTGAGCCAAGCCCAGCAGCAAAGGCGCTTACGACCTCTGCCGTTGAGCTGTTCTCGTCACCGCATATAAAAGCGGTTTTTGCGCCAGCGCCTTTAAGCTTTTCTATTACCAATTTTTCTGCTTCTTCCCATGAAAGTTCCACATAAGCACCATCAGAAGTGCGCTTAAGCGGGTGACGCACACGGGCAGGGCTGTGAAGCATCTGTACTTCCGTTTCAGCAAGGGCAGAAACTCCCCCCCCAAGCGGGTGTTCAGCATTGGGAAGAATACGTACCGGGCGACCATCAACAAGCCGCACCTTCATGCCAACGCAGGAAGGACAGTTTTTGCTGACGGCGGTCACGTAGGTTGTTTCACCACGCTGATTTGCAGGGATCCAGGGCCAGTTCTGACTCCAGATACTTACGTCATCAGCCAATTTCCAGAGCACGGGTGTGGCCATAATGCCAGCACCTGCACCCAGGGCAAACTGCATAAATCCTCTTCTATCAAGTACCATGTCGCACCCCTTTACTTGTGGCAGGTGAAGCAGGCGTTGTTGGCAGCCGTTCTGCCCTTGCCGTCATTATAAAAATGACCGGGTAAGGCATGACAGCCTTCACATTGCCACATTTTAAGCGTAGTTTTGCTGTAATTTGTCAGCACATTGCGCTCAACAGGAATGTTCTTGTCCAGTTCCGCCAGCGAGGGGTGGCAGGTCATGCAGAGCTTTTGCGGGTTCTGCGGAGTGCCAAGACTGAGCTTGCCCTGCATGGTGAGGTGACATTTGTAGCACGACTTGAAGTGTGCAGCATGACTGAAGAATACGTTATCCGGCTGTTTTTGGTGAGCAACCCAGGGAACTTCCTTCCCTGTCAAAACGTAATCCGTAATAAATGCCTTCTCGGTAGCATAAGCAGTGCGTTCTTCCTGCGTTGACTTGTCAGTGACAGCAGTCTGCATGCTGTCGAGATCAGCATGGCAGGAGTTACAGTTTTCTAGCTTCGGAAGACCTGCGAAAGAACCATCGGCACGAAAAACGTGACAGGAATCACAGGACATTCCTCCTTTTTCAACATGCGCTGCATGACTAAAAAAGAACGGTTGCGATTTCTTGCTGAAAACCAGACTGGGAAAGACCCACCATCCAAAGGCAAGCGCTACGATAACCCCAACAATAAAAGGAGCCATACTACACGCACACTTGGAGCGATTGGCAGAACCGCTGGCACAGTGTTTGTTTTCCTCCATACCCTTTGCCTCACAGCTAGTTAAACGGTGAAAAACGAACCGCGCGGAATCGGCTCTTTTGGCAGGCGTTCACCTACAGACTTACGCTTTACGCATCCGCGTACTTACTAGTAATAGACACATTTTATTTCTGTCAAGGTCAAATGTTGCGAGATGGGTTTCTTGCAGGTTACTAAAAACACATAACCAACTGTAAATAAAAGTAAATTATATGTATTTAGCCAATGTGAGGCCATTGTGCAACGAACTCTGTGCTGCTCCCTTGGCGCTAAAGAAATTTACAGGTTGAAACCGCATGCGGTTATCCGCCAATGGAGGACATGCCGCGTGTGATGACAGCCGCTTTATCCTTACGATTTTGTAATAGCTGATACCCCTGGGGTTTATCTTGCAAAGCACTCGCCATTAAGGCCTTCACAGCGGCAATACCATGATTCGGATCGCGCAGGAGAGCGAGGAAAGGATAATCGTTATCTGAAAACAGGCAGGTGCGTAAGCGTCCGTCAGAGGTAATGCGCAAACGGTTACAACTGGAGCAAAAATGATTGGATAATGGGGTAATAAGGCCAAAGCGCCCCTGCCCCCCTTCAATAGCGAACATGCGAGCAGGCCCGCTCAGTTCCGTGGCGGTTTGACCAGAAGCAAGGGGCACGAGGGTGGCGTATTCCTTGGCGGCTGCGAGTATTTGCGAGGCAGGCCAGAAATTTTCTTCTGACCAGCGGCCCCGCCCCCCAAGAGGCATATACTCAATAAATCGCACATCCACCGGATGGTTGCGGGCAAAGTCCAAAAAGGCAGGCAACTCGCTGTCGTTGATCCCCTTAAGGGCAACGGCATTGATCTTGATGCGTAAGCCTGCGTCAAGGGCACTGTACAGCCCGGCCGTAACATCGGCATAGGCGTCTCTCCCGCTTATCAGTTTGAAAGTTTCCGGTGAAAAAGTATCAAAGGAAATATTCAATGAGGCTATACCGATGTCCACGAGGGCAGGTACATGGGGAGCAAGAAGTGTGGCGTTGGTTGTAATGCGCAAGTCAAGGGCCGGATGCTGACACCGCGCCCTGGCAAGAAATTTCATAAACCCCTTACGAGCAAAAGGTTCACCCCCTGTAAGGCGTACCTTGTCTACCCCAAGGCTGACAGCCGCTTCAATGAGCAGCAGCATTTCTTCATAGGTAAGAATGCTTTGATGCGGAATAAACGATAACCCCAAGGCGTGGGTACAATAAAGACAACGCAGGTTGCACCTGTCCGTAATGGAAAGGCGTAAATAGCGGACAGTGCGTCCATAAGAATCCGTAAGGGAAGTTATTTCCATAAAGTCCTTGCGCGGACTATCTCTTGTCCGCCGCGATACAACCCATGCAGCAAGGCTTTGGGTGTGCAGTTTTCAGGTTGAGTTGCGCTATCCATACAGTCATCTTGTACGGCTTCTGCTCGAAACACAATATCAAATTGCTCCAGAGTTGCTGCCGGAAGCCCAAATGCATGAGCCGCCTCCAGCGCAAAGTCAAGATAACGGACATTATTGACATGGCTGTTACTGTCTATATCCGCAAGGCGCATGCGAAAAGAAGGGCCCTTCACAGCTTCTGTCAGAGCAGGAATGCGAATATCGCTTCCTTTTGCGGAATGCAGGCGCGTACCTGCAAGCGTCTGTAAACTTTCGTTTATTCGTTTAAGGCGGCGCGTAGCCATATCCATAATGACCCACTGGGTTGTGGCACGGGCACAGATTTCTTGCGCTGGGCCATAGCAGAGATAATCCCGCTGAAACTGTGCCCCTTCCACGCCCACTGGCCATGTTTCCATAGTGACAAAATCACCTGCCGAGGGCAAAGACGTGATATGTATACGCATCTTGGCAAGTACCCAAGTCAATCCCTGCGACAGGAGAGAGTCTATACCAAAACCCAAAGCATCGGCGTGATTTCCGGCAACTTCCTCCATGTAATTGCAGAGTGCTTGAATGCGCATACGACGATCTGCGCCCAGCTCATACTTGCGAACAAGAAAAGATTCTCTGTGGCGCTGCATACTACCTCAACCTATATTTTATAAACGGACAACAACTGCTAGCGGTTTTTATCAACAGCGTAAAACACATTGGATTTCTCTCCACCAGTGTTTCACAAAATACGCGAAGAACCCTATCGAGTTGAGCGCGTAGGCGAGGCTCGCCCGCTTGAAGGGCGCTTATCTTCTTTTTCTACAATTTTTGGAGCAGGCGTTCCTGCGACTGCGGGCTGCGTTGCCACAAAACCGGAAGGAGGCTCCTGCGGCAAGGGGCTCCCCAGCGTGGCAAGCAAAAATGAAACAATGAAATCATCCCGCTGTTCCGCCGCTGCCCGCCGCTTTCCTCCAGTAAATCTACCACACGCCTCGGGAAAAAGCTCGGCAAAGGCCGGAGCGCAGGGAGCAAAGAGAGAATAATGGTCTGCTTCGGCTATCTTAAGTGTTTCAGGCAAGATAGAAAGATTTTTATAATAGGGCTGGCTATGATTGACAAGGGGATATATCTCATCCTTTGCCGCCTCAACAATGGCAACCGGGATAGTGACATTGGCCAAGGCAGCCTTCGAAAAAAGCATTCCGCCCGCTGGAGCAAGAAGAACAGCGGCGTGCAAATGGCGACGATCAGCAGGCCTGCGATGCGCTCGCTGCTGCAAAGGGCGAGCAGGGGTCATCTCAGGTGGCTGCACACCCGTTGAAGGAGAAGGAGGAGTGCTGTTTGTGGGCATTTGAATATCAGGAAAAGGAGCACTGGGATCCATAGGACTAAACCAGGTACCTCCGTGAAAATCTGCCACCAGGGGCGGTGCGGGAGTATCTTCTACCTTTCCACCTACGGGAGCTTCCGGTGTAGGATCCGCTTTTTTGCTAAAAAGAAGGCTCCAGAAGGAAGGGCCTGACGCTTGCTTTTTTACAGGCGGAGGGGGAGCAGGTGGAGCAGGAGGGGCAAGTTCCAGCGTGGGAGAAAAAAGAGTCAGTGGAGGAGTAAGCGCCTTTTTTCCATGTTGTTTTTTTATAGCAACAAAATCCGCCGCCATCTGACTTAGCCGCGTTCCTGACCACGACTGACAGAACACGTCTTGCCACTCAGTTGCAGCACACATTTCCGCAAGCCCCTGCGCATCTGGATCTGCCCCCGCAAGCTGCATGGCTGTGATACTGCCAAAGCCCGCGCCAATGACGCCAATACGTGATTCGTCAAGGTTTGCTGACAATTCCGGGGCATTAAGCACTATCTCAAGCGCTTGCAAAAGCTCACGCGGTCGCTTGAAAATGGTTTGTGCGGAATACAGCAACTCACTGCTGTTCTGATTATCTCCCATATGGGTGGGAGCAATCACAACAAAACCTTTGCCGGCGAGAGTTGTCGCCAAATCGTGATTGGCAAAACGGTTTGCCGCCGTATCGTGAGAAAGCAGAACTATTGCGTAATATCCTGGAATTATTCGTGAATTATGACTTGCCGCAATATTCAAGCCATCCATGCGAATTTCACCGTCGCCACTGCCACCGGGGTACCACACAGCAACATCAAGCCGCTCCTTGGTCCCCGGCATCCACATGCCATATGTTCTCATGGCAACAGGAAAATCTTTGAAGGATGCCCCCCTGGAGGGTGCAGGCAGCATGAAAAGCATACTCAGCAAAAGGACTGACAGAGGGATACTCCAAAAAGTGTACATGAATCTGCCGGCTAGCGTTGGTATGTTTCTGGGGAACCCCATAAAGCCAGTTGAGGGCGAAATGCCCGTAGATCACTAAGGGGAATTGCCACTTCAAGCGTACCCAAGGTGAAAGGCCCAGCTTGCCCTGCTGGGAAAAAAAGCGACAGCCCCGTGGGGGTTATGGCAAAAAAAGTGAAATTAATGGCATCTGCCGCTGTACCGGTTTGAATTCGACCAGCGTGATCCTTGCCCCACGGACGGCGAAATAATACTTTTTGACTATAGCTGGAAAAAAAGGGAAGCAACGCAGGAGATTCCATAAAAATATCAGAATATTCAAGAGCCTTGCCTGAGGTCATATCATACGTGAAGGTTGCCATACCCACATCGGGCTGAGAGCCACCTGTATCTGTGCTGATATAAAAAAGAACAGAAGAACATTTAGTGGATGGCTCAATATAACTATACGAAATATCGAGAGTAAAGTGCGATGCGTCTGTGGCGGGTATACTCTCCAGGCCGTGGGTAAAGGTATCCACCTGCCGCCTTGCCCACAAGGCGAGCTCCCGGTCAACAGAGGGTACCCCAAAGGAAGGATACTCAACGCGCAGAGTATAACGTGGCGTTGTTCCTTCAATGCCGTGCCTATGCTCGGAAAACCGCTTATTCTGGCTATTCAGAACGGTGGTAACAGGAATCGCAGCTCGTGCGAGAGATGTACCCTCTTTTTGCGTTATCGATTTGGAACGAACTTTTTGCCTCACCGGTTCCTTATCGTTTTTGACTGTGCGCCCACCTTGAGAGGCAGGCTCTGTGCTTTTTTTGGGGGTGCCTTTCCCGGAAGGGTTGCTTTTGGATGCGCTTTCCTTGCTGGGAGGTGTGTTTTTAGAGCTGACGCTTTTGCCAGAAGTACCGCTTTTGGAAGTTCCACCAAGCTCTCCGGTGACATTGCGTTTAGCTGTTTCACTGGTTTTACCGGTGGCATTGCTCTTTCCAGTTGATTCACCTTTCCCGCCTGAAGAAGCTTTGCCAGCAGTTACCTGCTCATCTTTCACTTTATTTTTCTGTGCGGAGGATTTACCTGACTGCGGTGTCGCAGTTTCAGCTTTTTGCGATTTGGCACCCTTGCTTGCGGGCTGTGCGGATTTGCCGCTAGCTGCCTCATCAGATTTTTTGGATATGGGTTTAGACTGTGCTTTAGTGGATGCTGAAGGGGTTTCCACTCGCGCTTTAGCGGTCTTGGTGGATTTTGTCGATTTAGACGATGCTGTGCCTGCTGAAGGCTTGCCACTTTCCGTAGCCGGCTTCACGCTATCGGTGGTTGCGGCAAAGAGTGGTGTTTGTAGCCCCATGCTTAAAAAGGCAACAAAAATACCTGCCCATAAAGCAATTGTAATACTCCAAGGATGTTCTTGGGATATGCTCAGCTTGAGGGTATCCGATGTGGTATGGGCAGTTGACGAATGCATGGGGAAGACAGTAGTGCATTTTGCAATCAGGCGCAAGGCGGCAGCATAAAGAGGCAGCACAAAAAATATTTTTTTAGAAAAGATCTAATGAATTGCTTACTTCACTTGGAACCACATTTATACGCTGAAGTAGTGCAGTAAACAGGTTGGTTTTACAACTTTGAAGTAGACTTCCCTTGCAAATTGTGAAAATGTGCTGACCACTAATGAACAATTATGAATAATCAGTAAAAATTGATAAGTATAGCTAAAATTAATATTTAAAACTATCGAACACGATTTGTACTATTCTGGCAAGGAGCACTCGTATGTCGAACCCAGCCACCTTTGAATCTATTACTTCTGATGATTTGAAAAATGTATCTTCAGCGGAACTTGAGGAGGCACTTTCTGAAGCTTTTATGCAAGCTTTAGGGACTGGCCCAGCTATTACTTTTGAAATTAGTAATTCCCACGAAGAAAATGCCTTATTAATGCAAGCAGGCTCTGTTTTGCCTGCATCTTTTCGGGAGAAGCCAAGTAGAGAAGAGATTGAAAAATTTTGGAATATTAAGGCAATTTTTTAGGCATGAGTGGCACTGAAAAGAATTTACGCTCGAAGGCAAGCGGAGCTTTGTGCGCTCGTATAAATACATTGATAAATGAGTATAAGAAAATATTGCTCGAATTTTCTGCAAGCGATGTAGCCACTGTAAAGAGGCCTGTTATACCTCGTCCGGTTGCCTATGAGTTTCAGCATGCTATCGTGCATCTGGCGCATTCGTATTTATGCTCAAGCATAGAGGGGCGCTGGCGACAGTTTGGCAGTGCCATTGGACACCTTGAAAGGGGCTTGCTTGATGCCTACAAGACCCTTCTTTTCCAGGCAAATTGCCATAATCGGCTTGGGGAAACAGAACATTTTGGAGATTTGATCCGATGCAGACTGAGTGAATATGCTGAAACCGGCAATGCTCGCATTGAGGAAAAGATTGGACGAAACAATCATGCAATAATGCGCTACTCTACTTTTTATAAAAAAGTAATCCCAGCGCCGAAAGTGAACATTGTTACTTCCTGCCCACAAATAATTTCGAATGAAAGCGGACAAGCCACAAAGCAATTTTTTGCGCTTATTCACGAATGGGGTCAATGCGAGCTGATTTTGAGCGCCTTCATGCGCGACAAACACATTCCCACCTTGCAGGCGATGATGACCGCTGTCCTTCACAATCTCTCTGTTGCGGAACTTGAATCAGCTATTAATGAACTTTACCATGACATTGCCCACGCTGCCATGTCTGGTGTTAACCGCAGCGCCTTTATTAAGACGATATCCTCTGACAGGGATCGCTACGCCCGATATGAAAAGGCCAAAGACGTTATGCTGAATCTACAGCGTGATTATACTGCGATAAAAGAGTTTGTTAAAAAGGATGTTTTTACGCACTACAAAATCAACCTAAAAAATTGCGAATAAAGCATAAGCTTTTAGGACAAGCTAAAGTGCCTTAATTATTTTTCCTTACGCAAGAGTGCAGATTATGAGAAACGTGTTGCGAGTGATGGTGCTGATTAATCTTTTTACTCTGGTTTGCACAAGCGCCTTTGCTGCGGATGCTCCGGCAGTTCCAGCAGCAGGAGCATCCGCAGCAAAGGCGCTGCAATTTTTCGGGTTGCTCATTTGTTTTGGAATTATCAAAGCAATTTCTGCCAAAAGTACGAGTACCCTCCAGCCCAGCGGCATTGGCGGGTGGTTGACTTTTTTTCTAACAGTAACGCTCTATTCTTCCATTCTTGGGTTCTTTCTGAACAGCCTGTCGCTACTGCAACTGCATGATCTGTTTGAGAGTGAAGACTCCCTGGCATGGACTGTTACTTATGGGCTATGCGCCATTGCGTTCAATATTACCTTTATTTACGCAGTCTACAGCATGTGCCAAATACGCCCTAATGCTGTTTCTTTTATGAAAAAGCTACTGATCGTCAACCTGATTTACACAATTGCGGCACCAGCAGCGTTTGTACTCTGTCTCTACCTGACTGTCCCATCGGTTACCCTCACACCTCAATACTTCAGCATAATGTATAACAATGTGACTTTGTTCTCTATCGCCACGACAGTCATACGTTTCGCCATTTTGTTTCCGTATCTCTCATTTTCCCGCAGGATAAAAAATACTTGGGCTTAAGCGTACAGGAGATAGGGTACAGGCAAACTCTTAGCGTCTAGTTACTAAAGTTTTAAATATATAGCATTCTCTCTAAACCAAGGAGAATGCTATCCCCGAAGTGAGTTCGTTGCACATTGCAACGAACTCTGGCGATTGCGCAGCAAGCGCCCGCAAGCGGACAGCGCAGCGTGCCTTTCTTTCAAAATTCGTAGCGGATTTTGAAAGCTTGTTGGAAAATTATGTCTTATTTTTCAGCAAGA
>JAVBJS010000007.1:0-17326 GCA_031546885.1 Desulfovibrio sp. | reverse complement strand
ATAAATAAGGATGTTCGCGGTCAATAGCTGCGTCAAATGCCTTTTTTGCTCTGGGTCGAGGACATAAGAGTCCACTCCCTCCGCAAAAAAACCATTTTCCTTGCTCTTGCCACACGCTCTCCTTATTTATGGATAAGTTCTTAATCGCCATTTCCATAAGCAAAATGAACAATAGTATATGCTGGCGCAAATTTTCTGAAGATGCATTCAAAACGCGCATCGCCCCACGTTTGCAATGGATCTCCTGCATGGGAGCGGCCAACGCGAAAGAAGCGACGCGGGCTTTCCAGAGTTCTTACACGCCATGCATACTGCCACGGTGTGTCATAAAGAAATTGCCCAGCACAGGAAGAGGCTACAAAAGGAGAACACTCTTCAATGGTCAGGCTGTAGCCGAGCACCGCGCCTAGCCAGTAATAAAACTCACGCGAGACTCCATAGCGCTCACGCAAGGCAATGGAGAGCTGTATAATGCGTTCGTCCAGAGTGGCTTCACCTTCAAAACAGGCCTGCGGCAAAGCATAGACAGCTTCATAGGCGGCAAGCCAGGTTATATCCTGAAAGGGAATGAGACCCTGCAAAACGCTCTGTGCCGCTGCATAGCTCCGGTCAAGGGTATAGCCGTCCGCTGTGCAGGAGGCTCCCAGAAGGGGCCCTTGTGGATCATAACTCACTGGGGGTAAAAGAGCCTGAATCAGTTCACCGTGAGGAGAAGGGGTATTCATAGAGGCTCCAAAAGGAGGTTGCCGCAGCGAGGCCAGCGCAAGGCTTCCTGTAAGGTATTGCTGGAAGGGGAAACAATTTCCACATCAAGAATTCCGCTCACATCAAGAATAACCGAGGTTATCCGGGAAATAACGCAGATATCTCCGGGTAAAAGGCCATGAAAATAACGATCAAGCGCTGCCTGCACTTTGGGATAAAGCATGGGCAGAGTGAGGCCGGCGACAAGGCGTACCTTGGCGTGAATAGCAATAAACTGAGATACCGGCGCAAAAGCCCGGCAGTCTGGGCAGGCCACAGGCCGCTTCATGTCAAGATGTTGCTGCGTGGTAGCGAGTACTTCTGGGGAAGGGGGGCCATCAACTCCCAGAATGACAATATCGACAGTGCCAAGTCCGCGCCGCAGAGGGTGGCATTTTGCAAAGGCAACACCGGGAACTTCCATGGCCCAGCGTTCATAATCGCTTGCCATTCCTCCCCCTGGAGGATTCTGCATATAAAAAAGCAAACGGGATAATAGCTCCGCGTGTGTTTCCTGTTCTGTTCCGCCGGTGAGTTCCAGAGTGCACTGTCCCAAAACGCCAAAAGGCGCGTTTTGCAGCAAAACAGGTTCCCCATGATATTCCGGCATAGTGCCAATTCGAGTGGCAACACATGGGATAATGATGTCGCCTTCACCTCCGGTAAAAGCACCCACTGTGACAAATGTTTCAAGGGTTACAGGGTGCATGGCTGTAAGGCCGATGGGAAAGGGGGGCACATCGCCCGCCCTGGTAAAGGTAAGTGTGCCTGCGGCGCGAGTGCCTGGCTTACGAGAAAGCCCTCGCAGTGCGGCATGCCGCTCAAGATTTTCCGGGTCGGCCGTATCTGGCAAGATTTGCCGGGCAATCCAGTTTTGATGTTGATAGATGCCATCCGCGGCACTTGCCACGGCGCTTGCCCGTATGAAATTATCACTGTCTATATCTGTATGAGCAGTGGCATCCAGGTTTTTAAGATCGCGCAAGTAGTCTGCCCGAATTTGGGCAAAAGAGGGAAGAGTAAACGTCATCAGCTCACCCTCACAGTGTGGGTATAGGTGTCTGTGTTGCCGGAGGCATCTTCCACTTCAATAAGAAGAAGACAGCGTCCTGCTCCACTTTGATCTTTGCCGGGGGACTGTACAGAAACCGCAATACGGCGCGCTCTTCCATCTTTTATCAGGGGAGCGAGGGCACTTTGGGCGTATTGACGGGCTAAGGTGCGAACGCGGTCAAGGTCTTTTTCGCGTTCAAGTTCGTGCAGGCGAGATCCCAAAGCGGCATCTGCCCACCACGATCCAAGGGGCGTTACAAGGCGCACATACACAGCGTTGCCAAGGTTATTCACCAAAGCGCCTGTATAGTCACCGTCAAGGGGGTTGAGTTGTTTGTCTGACATGCCTGCACCATATCGAGAATGAGGCAAAAAAAAAGGTTGCTATACTTCAGTATAATTTCCGCGCATAACAACACACTTTAAATTGAACTGTGTTGCTCCAGAGGGTGTGGGAGTAATGACTTGCTCTTAATAATTATGTGTGGCATTTCTCACAAAAGATTATCTTCAAGTGTTCCCTTCCCTTTTTGATCTGGAGCCATCCAAAGTGCTACTCCTATGAAAATATCCTGTCTTTTTGTAATGCATAGTTATGACGATGACGCGGCGGCCGCGGTAATATCCCTTTTGCGCAGGCTGGATAAAAAACGGTACGCGCCTATAGTTGCTTGCACCCAGTATATTCCTGAGCTGACTGTTGAAATTCCGAGCGGCATATCTGTCATTATGCCTACAAGTGAAGCAATGCGTCACAAGATTATTGCTGTGCAGCAGCTTGCTGTTGCGGCAAGGGCAAGCCATATTGTTTTTGGCGCTATGGAATTACAGAGTGTTTTTTGGGCTGCCTACTTTGGAAAAGACAAAGCTGTAGGCTGGTTGCATCAGGAATTGCCCACTCATTTTGCCAAAAAATCTCCTCTGTATACGCGAGCGTATCTCGCGGCCTTACGCTGGGCTGCTGCCCGTTGCCAATTCCTTGTTTGCACCAGTCATGGCGTTTTTGATTCTGCGCGAAGCCTGATCCCTGATGCGACGGAAAAACTTAGAATTATTTATAATCCTCTGGATGTGCCAACCCTTGAGCGCCGCGCAACGGAATCTTTTCCCATGTCTCTCCAGAGGTGTTTTGAAAAACCTGTGATTCTTGGAGTGGGGCGGCTTGTCTGGCAAAAGGCCTTCCATGTACTTATTAAAGCTCACGCTCTCCTGCTGGACCAAGGGGTAGACCATCATCTGTGTATTCTGGGTGAAGGGCCGGAACGAGAAAATCTTTTGCATGAGGTTGCTCGCCTTAACCTCACAGAATCTGTATTCATGCCGGGTTTTATAAATCCCTTTCCCGTTATGAAACGAGCTTCCATTTTAGGGGTAAGTTCCATTTCAGAGAATTTTTCACGAGTTATTCAGGAAGCTCTTTACTTTGGGCTGCCCGTGGTTTCCACAGACTGCCCTCGCGGGCCGGCAGAGATTCTTGGCGGCGGGCAATACGGACTCCTTGTTCCCATGAGCGATCCCAAGGTCATGGCCACAGCTTTGGCTTCCATGTTACAGCCAGACCGTGCCAAGCGCTTCCGCGAAGCAGGGCTTGCCCGTTCTCAGGAGTTCAACCCGCAAGTTGCCATGGCAGCCTGGGATCGCATCTTCATTGAGACAATAAAGAAACATCTCGTGCAGGAAGAATTCGACGCGTAGGGGCTGTCAATATTTGTAATGCGATAAATTAAGCTCGTTAAAAAAACCATTTTCCTTGCTCTTGCCACACGCTCTCCTTATTTATGGATAAGTTCTAAAAAGTTTAACACAGGTTTTCCCTTCTCCCGCACACAAAAAAGTAAAAACGGGCGAATCACGCTCAGTTGTGCGAATTTTCGCACACAATTGCCGCTACTTTGTGAAAAAAATCATAAAAAGATTAGTATATCCGGGGCTATCCTGCTCAGGCATAATTTTTGCTGTTGACCTTGTATCTTTGATGTACACGCTTCCCCAATGATGAGGATTGCCATGACGCATACGTTCTTTCGCTCTATTCTGACTCTTGTGTTTCTGGTCTGCTTTTCCGCTGCGCCTGCATTGGGCGAAACTCCGCACGGTTTAGAGCCGGCGGATGACATGCCCTTTATCCCCGACCTTGGGGGACTGCGCAACCGCACCTATAAAAACCTGTATGGACAGGTAAAGCGCCTTTCCGAGGCTGTTGTGCTGCGGCAGAGCAGTGTTGCCGAGGGTAAGGTTACGGTGCCTGCGGGCGGGCTGTATTACCTTTCCGAGGTGGCGGATGAGGCCGCGCCTCTGCGCGGAGATCCCCTGTTTATTCTTGGGGAACACGCCTATCTTCTCGATATTACAACAAAAACGATGAAGATGGAGAATCTTTCCCTCAAAAAGGGTGAGAAGAAAATGCTGGGAGAAACCGGCTACCGTCTTTGGTTTGATTACGCGACAGACCATTACGATTTACCGTCTATCCCGTTGGCCCTCATAGCGCCTTCCGGGCATTGGCCTTTGGAGTTTCCCGTCTCGTCCAAGTTTCCTCCTATGAGGGATGCTGCCAAGCTAGCTGTCCCGGAAGGTAACTCCGGCCAGATTGACGAGTTTTTTCTTGACCCTGTGTATCAGTATGGAGCCAGCCGCTTTGAGGCCAAAGAAACCGGCTTCACGGATGCAACCTTTACACGCCTTTCCTGGCCCATGATCGAAGAAGCTACCTTCTCTCTTTCACGCCCTTGGATTATGGATGTACGGCAGGAAGATTATCGCCTTTACAAGGATATGCGAATTTATACCTTTCGCCGGGCCGAGGGCTTTCTTGTCCGTGTGACAAATTTCACAGGGACAAAAGTGCTGGGTGAAAAGCTTGTACGGCCTGCAACAGCGCAAGGGTATAAGGATCGGGCGGATGAAAAAGACGCCTACCATCTGACGCTGCCAGAGCAAGATATACGTATTGAAATTGCACTTGTGCCGGAATTTTCACGCCACTCGGACTTTGTTCCCTGGGCTACAGACGTTCCTTTTGGCTGGACAGACGGCATTCTTAGTCTTGTTGTGTATACAGACCTTGTAACTGTGAAAAACGGCAAGGCCTGGCCTTTGGATTCCCGCTATACGGTGGGGCTTGAGGCAAACCTTATGACAGGCAAGCTGCAACGTCTGGTGCTTGAGAATACGGCGCCCATCACCGTGAGCGGCTCTGGGGGCTCCATAAGCGGGCCGATAAAGTACTCCGAGGTGTGGAACCGTCCAGCCTTTACCGTTGTAGTAGATGATATTACAAAGGATAGTGTAAAAAATTATTACCTGCGCGATGCCTTTTTCCAGCGCACCGATAATCTTGCCTTTTCTCCTAAAGGACGAAAGAATATAGACTTTTTCGTTGGAACAACCCCAACACTTCTGCCTATTCTGGAAGACACCTTCCTTACCCGTCTTGCAGACAATTCCATGGGTGCTGTGGTTGAGCCCTCGCACTTTACGACGCACCCAAAGGTGAATGAGAATCTGGCCTTTCATGCGCCTGATCCAACAGCTCCTTTTGGCGGGCTAATGCGCGGCTTTACCCGCGAAAGTGTTAAAAACCGCCGCGGGGACAACCTTGTTTCTGCTGAGGGCCTTGTTATTCGAGGTAGCTATGTTGACTGGCAGAAAGACCGCATTGTGATCCCCCCTGCCGGATTGTATTACACCTCGCGCAATTCACGAAACGTGCGTACCCTGCATGGGGAAACCTTTCTATTGATGGGAAAACGGGCCTATATTGCCAGCTTTGAGGCCACTACCTTTGTTCGCAAGAATTTTGACCTCGACTTCTGGAAAATTCAGCCGGATGGAACCGGAAACAATATCTTCTGGCAGGATAAGGCTCTTGGAGTGAACAACAAGGTGCTGCGATATTTCCAGCACGCCTTTTTGGACGACAGAGCCATGGGCATGGTAAATATTGTTAAATATTCCGGTAACAACTTTGGTGCCCCCTTTATTATGTCGCAAAATCTTGATCCTGATGATTCCGGCAATCGCTATGCGCTGCCTGCAACCTATGCAGACGGAGCCACATGGCTCACACCGGAGTTCATTGGCGAAAATTATATGCGAGTGAAGGACTTCGGCACACCTGCTCTGCTTAATGTTCACTATACCTATAAGGCTCCCACTCGCGTTGTGCTGGACGATGGCGGTACTGCAAAAGTGGGTGCTTTTACAGTTACCCTTGTGAGTAAAGATGAGACTGCGGGCACTGTAACCATTCGCCTTACGGATGCATCCGGCGCGCAAGTGGCAGAAAAAGTGCTTGGCCCGTTAAATGATGAGACTCGCGTTTTTCTTCCGCAGCACCAAAAAGTAGCTCACACCTTGCAATTATTGCATGGAAAAGACGGTGCGCCAAAGGTAATGGCGGAAATGGATGTGTTCAAGCCGTATGAAGACGGCAAGACGGCTCTCTGGCTGTATGAAGATGTGGCAAAACTTGAACGGGATGTGCCCCTGACAACAGACCCACGCTTCACAGTGCGCCTTGATGTTTGCGGACATTGCTATCAGTTGAACGAGGTTTTGGTGGATAATCCTGAGCCCATCATACTCGACAAAAAGAATCCGCGTTTTGATGGCCCCAAAACGGCTGAGGGGCAGCCCCTTTTCAGCATAGTTGTTGACTCCTTTGACGGAGAAATGATTCATGCCTGGCATGTGGAAACCCTCTTTAAGGGACGTACCTTCAAAAGTGAAAATCTGGCCCTTAATCCCCGTACCAATGTGGATTGCATTATGGGTGTAAACGGCACCATTGAAGGGTTCCTGCGAGCATCCATGGCAGAGCGCGCTGCATACCGCGAATACTGGCGGCGGGGCGTTCGCGTGCCGCTTAAGCGCGGTCTGCTTGAATATGCCCACCACAAGTTCCAATAGGCACGTTACCTCAGAAATGGAATCAGGAGATCACCGATGAATACCCTTCCCGTCAGCTATGACGAACATCGCACGTCCTTTTGGAGCAGTCTTTATACCTTTAAAGAGGTACTGCCCGGTCTGCTTGCCATGTTTTTCATTGCTATCTTTAGTAATAATCTTGCAGGCTCCCCTAATCCTCTTACCCTGGAAAATCTGTTCTACTATCTCGATCAGGTGATAGGCCCCGTTAATGGCCAGCCCTTCTTCCAGATTATGAACAGCAATTTTGTCTGGAACTCCTTTTTACTCGGATTTATCATCAGCAACGTTTTTGGCGTGCATGATTCGTGGAAGCGCGGGCTTTCATACATACACAAGCTTATGCCCCTCGGCATTATTATGCTGGCCCCTCACTTTGTTTTCAGCCATGCCACCAAGCTTGGCTGGGGGGTGATACTGTTTGCCATGGGTGTAATGTTTCTTTCTGCTGTTATTACCATTCTTCTTGGGTTTGTCTTTAAGGTGGATGAGCGGCACTCCTCAAATATTGCCGGAGGCCTCACCACAGGCGATCCTCATGTGTGCGCCATTTTGATGCCCATGCTGAAAGCTAAGGGCGGTCAGGTTATGAACGCCACGGCTTGCGTTATTCTTTTTGGCGCCATTGCCTCCTTTTTTCTGCCCATGCTGGGAAAACTGCTGGACATGACTCCCCAGGCCTTTGGTCTTGCTTCTGTACTGGGTATCGGCAACGGTGCCCAGGCCCTGAACGCCGCTTTCGGTTATAGCCATGAAGCCGGCCGCTTTGCCATTTATAGTGACGCGGTACGTCACGTCATTATGCCGGCAGGCTTTTTGTTTGTATTTCTCTTTATGTATATTCGCAAAAAGTTACACAACGGCCCTGCACCGATTCTTGCCACGCAAGGTGTTAATGCCATTCCACCCTATGTGATTGTCTTTGTTGTCTTATGGGTTATCGCGCAGGTGCATTTGTTCAAAGAGCCAGCCCACCATGCCGTTTTTGCCATGGTACAATGGGATTTCTCCCTCGCAGCGGCAGCCCTTGGCTTGTCACTGCCATTGCGTGAAATACTGCAATGGGGAGTGCGCGGATTTTTCCTTACCGTTGTTTCCGGTCTTATTCGTATTCTTTTGGTCTGCGGCGGTATCATACTGCTTGATAAATATTCACTGCTTCCCTTTTAACAGACGCGTATAACGAGGGACAATATGCACCATCCTCACACAACGGACGCTAGCGGCTTTGATTATATGGCAAACACCGGTAAAGAAGAACAAGACAGAGATACTGTAGGCATTGTTTTTTCTCTTGCCATCATGGGTTTCATTGTTGGGTGCCACTATTTCGGGCTTCTGTAAGAAATTATTTACAGACTATACCGGCAAAATGCACAATACTACTTGCTACCGTGCCGGATTATAATTAAATTGATCTGGGAGAAAGACAATGTTGGGAATTTATTTTTATTTGCAAATTCTTTTCTGTCTCTTGTTACTGTGGGTTACAACCACAGCAATTTATATGGGTGTTTTTCACGCCCATGGGGATACCGCAAGTGCAGGGCGCAAGGCCGTTTGCGGATTTGCTTCAACAGTTGTTTCTTGCGGAATGTGGTTTTTCGCGTATTCATGGACATATTTAAGCTGGTAGTTCCCATGCAAGCCCTTTGAGTGATTATGGCCTGATCGCACGGCAATGAATTATCATAACAGTAAATGAAAACAGCAATAACGGGAGAATTATTATGAAAAGGGCGTATCTTGCTTTATTAACGGTTCTTTTGCTGACATTGTTCAATTTGCCCGCCTTTGCGGAAGAAAAAAATCCTGAAGCTTCCAAACTGAATGTCAATACCGCCTCTGCCGAGCAACTGCAAAAGGTGCCGGGCATTACTGCAGAAATAGCCGGAAGCATTGTAAAATACCGTGAAGAAATGGGTGACATTCAAAACCTGGACGAACTCGTCGAGGTGAAGGGCATCAGTAAGGAATTGCTGGGAAAGCTGAAAGAATTTATTAGCGTTGACGCTATTGCGGGTTCTGAGTGTACCTGTTGATTTTGGGGCATAACGGATAATTCCAAGAAAGAACCGCAGGCCTTTGCTTGTGGTTCTTTCTTGTTTCAGATAGCAACAACAAAAATTTCCAAACACGAAATGGTATGGTGTGTTTTATGCGCACAAAAATTTTGATAGTTGACGACGAACAGGAATGGTTGGATATTTTGCAACTTTTCTTCTCGCGTAAGGGCTGGTTGGTAACCACTGCCCGCTCGGGTGAAGAAGGGTGGGCCTGCATCAGTGAAACAGTATACGATCTGGTTATCTGCGATCTTGCCATGCCCGATATCAGCGGTATAGAGCTGCTTACACGAGCTCGTGCCGGAGATGGAACTCTCCCCTTCATTATCATGACGGGCGTCGGTTCCATTGAAACCGCTGTGGAAGCAGTGCAAATGGGTGCGTACAGCTACATTACCAAGCCCTTCCGCACGCAAGATCTGGAGTTGCTGGTCAACCGCGCCTCAGAACACGGCAAAATGCATCGCCGGTTGGAAGCCACCCACCTGCGAGAAGAGCAACACGCCATGCCTATGATTCTCGGCACTCATGCCAAGATGCTGGAGGTACTGGCTACCATCAATAAAGTTGCAGATTCAACAGCGCCAGTACTTATTTGGGGCGAGAGCGGCACAGGCAAGTCGCTTTTGGCCTCACATATTCATAATGCCAGCGCACGAAGCCAGCATCTCTTTCTTACCATCGACTGTGGGGCTCTGCCGGAAACCTTGTTGGAAAGTGAACTTTTCGGGCATGTGAAAGGAGCCTTTACCGGTGCTCACGCAGCGCGGCGCGGACTTTTGGAGGAGGCGCAAGGTGGTACTGTTTTTCTCGATGAAATTGGGGAACTTTCTTCCGCAACGCAGGTGAAGCTCTTACGCGCCATTCAGGAACGTGAAATACGCCCAGTGGGGGGCAACAAGCCCATTTGCGTTGATGTGCGCTTTATAACCGCCACAAACAAAGTGCTGACTACAGAGGTGGAAGCAGGACGTTTTCGGGAAGATCTTTACTACCGTCTGGCTGTCATCCCCATTGAGCTCCCCCCCCTGCGGGATCGTATGAACGATTTTGTTACCTTTGTCGGGCATTTTGTGCAAAAATTCAACAGTCGCTACCACAAGAACATTAGCGGCGTTAGCCCCGCCGCCTTACGCCTGCTCATGGAGCAACCCTGGAAAGGGAACATCCGGGAGCTGGAAAATGTTCTTGAACGAGCCGTGCTGCTTGCAGAAGGTGTTGAAATTACACCTGATACGTTGGGACTTCGACATTCCGGCAGTGTGCGGCGCGACTACTCAAGCCATGTGCCGGTATCCCTGCAAGATGCCGTGCGTAGCGCCGAACAACGCACTATAGCCCAGGCCCTCGCCCTGACAGACGGGAACAGAACCAAAGCCGCCAGCCTGCTGGGAATAGGCCGCAGAACACTTTACGACAAACTTGAAGAATACGGCTTGGCATAGGGATGGATATGTGGTTACAGATCAAAGCGCAGGAAAAATTTTCCGAGTGCTCTCTGGCACTTGCAAATCAACCCCAGAAAAGCCTTGAGTAACAAGCGTTACTTGCTAAAGTAAAAGTGGTTCATATCACCCTTAATGCTTATCTGATAGCTGGGGTAATACCCTTCACCTTCTACAGAGCTGTGCATCTGAGCGCCGGTAGCGTTGACTATGGTAAATTGCAAACTGCGAATATCTCGTAATGCAGCGGACTGAGCGGCAATTTCCATGAAAGCCATTGAGAGTTCCGGGTAATTTATTAATACGGCGTCTATCATTTCTTTTTGTGGATGCTCTGCCACCATCTGGAGCAAACCGAAGTCGTCCAGGCGCAGGCTCATTTTTTGAGAGATATCCACACCTTGCTCTGCCAGGGTGCAGTATAGCGTATCTACAAAACCGTCCTGGAGTTGAGCAACATTCTCGGTAAGTGTTTCCAGTACATTCTCCCCTGCTGCCATGTGCCCCAGTAACGATTCAAGCCGGGGGGCCACCGTGGAAAAACCTGCCGCACTTGTTAAGCGCGCAAGGGTGGCTATGGCAGAATCCACTTCGGCCTCTGTACCCGTGGCGGAAGGTAGGGTCTCACTCTTCCATGGTGTTGCGGCAGTGGTATTGGAGGCAGATGCTGAAATGGACGACCACACGGCTTCGTGAATGTTTTCTGTGTTCACAATGAACTCCTTGGGCAAAATTTTCCCGGCATGAAGGCAGCTTTTCGGAAAATATATGCAAACAGTGCCTGAACTTGCATGAACAACTTTACGCAATATTTTGAAATAGCAACGCATCTTAGTATTCCCGGAGAATATCTGAAAACGCCTGTCGGGCAATTTCAGAGGAAGCTGCTCTAACTTGACTTAAAGGAAGCAGTTTTCGTGCCAACAGTCCCTGTCCAAATATTGCATAAGCCAGGCTTTAATAAATTACAGATAGCATATTGCAGAATGTATATATTCGTGCTATCTCTTGCAGCAGTATGAGATAAATACGAAAATTGTTACAAAATTTCTTGAACTTAATTTCTTGAACTTATTTTGCACCACTCATAAAAAAACAGTTTCAAGTTTTATTTGGAGTATGATGATGCCTCGCTTGGCTACTGTGTTTGTCCTCCTCAAGTGGATTCGCTCATTTACTTGTATATGCATTTTTTTACTCTTCTCAGTGGCCTTGGCCATGGGAGAATCTTCCACTGCATCCAGTAATTCTACAACTCCTTCTCAGGATGATGCCAATTCATTCTTGATGAAAGCTTCAGACGACGAAACGCGCTGGGTAATGCCTTCTACCCTTGCTTTCAGTTATATCCCCATTGACAGTAAGGGAGTATATGAAGAGATTTTTGAGGATTTCCAACGCTTTCTTGCCAAAAAAACCGGAAAAAAAATAGTTTATTACAGTGTATATTCTCATTTTGCTCAGTTAGAAGCAGTACGCACAGGACGGTTGCACATCACCTGCTTTTCTCCGGGAGCCTTATCCGCAGCGGTGAGCGAGGTGGGTTTTGTTCCCATTATGGTTATGGGGTCGGAAAAAAAATACCAAATGTATCAACTTTATGTGCTTGTAAAAAAAGACAGCCCCATTCAGGAGCTTTTGGATCTCAAAGGAAAGACGGTTGCCCATGTTCTGCCAACCTCCAATTCAGGAAATTACGCACCCAAAGCCCTGTTTCCACGTGAGGGGATAACTCCGGGAAAAGATTATAAAATCGTTTTTTCAGGCCAGCATGAGCAATCCGTTTATGGTGTAGGGCTGGGGGATTATGATGCGGCGTGTATCGCCTCTGACGTATACGAGCGCATGCTGGAAACAAACCGTATACAGGCAAAAAACTTCCGAATAATCTGGAAGAGTGGAGACTTTCCTGGTTCCGCCTTTGGCTATGCTCACGATTTGCATCCTGAATTAGTGGAAAAAATCAAAGAAGCCTTTGCAGAATATCGCTTTCCCCCCGCCATGCAACAGAATTTCCCCAAAGCCGACCGCTTTTTTCCCATAGATTACCAAAGAGATTTTGAACTCGTGCGCCTTGTAAATAAAAATGCAACACTGCCAAAATAACCTGCCAAAATCGCTGGTTAATTTTTAATGCTTCGCTGTTGTGGGGTATGCCCATCAACATTGCGGCTTTCGCTGGCGCGGGGTATCGCCGGGCGCGATTTTCGGGGTCTTGGTGCAGGCGGCGGTAAAAACGTAACAATGCCAGTATCGTCAGCAGTGCGTTGAATTTTATAGCTGGAAGATTCTAAAAACGTCGTGAGGGACATTTCATTAATATTTTCCGGCAGGGGGCGGCGCTGAATTTGCACACCATAGGTATTGAGCTGTTCATATCCCCAGCGCCAGTCTCGCGTGAGAGGAACGGTAACAAGGCGCTCAAGAAGGGGAAATTTACGGGTAGGGTTCACGGCTAAAGGAGAAAGACCCACCGAGCCGATGAAGGAGAAAGAAGAGCTGCCTGTTTCCTTGATGTATTGATTCAAATCCCGGGCTAATAATGCTACACGGGAAAGCTCCCATTCATTTTGCGCATCCAGCAGATTGCCATAAATATTGGCAAAAATCATAAGCTGAATGATAAGTACTCCCTGAATGGTTTTGGTAACCCACCTTGCAGTGCGGTTTTTTGTAAATCCGTATAAACTCAGCATCATAAGTGATACCAATACGCCGAAGCCGTGGAAGGTTCTGGGTGCCCACACCGGGCTCGACAGCACAAACTGGACTCCAAAGGGCGTAAAGAACAGGCAAGGGAGCAATATCGTAATGCAGCCAAGGCGCAATATGCCCTTGGTGGGTGTTTTCGCTTTATACATTCCGCTGGCAAGGCGCATTACAAGGTTGACGATAAACATACTCGCCAGCAGAGCAATAAGCAGCCCAAGACCGTTGGAACTCCAGTCCCGCACAATAATGGAAACATATTGGCTCATGTTTTCCCATAGTTCAAAGGGCAGATCTTCCAGTGGCGGTAAGCTGGAATGCTGGGAAACATAATCCGCGTATTGGGAGCGGGAAAACCAGAAAGATACCTGGAAAATATATACAACGGAAGCGAGAAGAAAGGGCGTGAGCAAGTAGAAAAAGCGTTGAGCAATACGAAGGAAGCTTCGCCGGGAAGCAAGTTCCGTTAATGCTCCGTAAACAGCAATGCTTAAATACGCTCCAAGGGCAGGTTGATACAAAGAAGCGGAAGAAAAAAGACACAGTGCAGCAAATAAGATGTGCCCGCGTTTCCGAAGCCGCATAATGCAGTGAGGTAAGACAGCAAACAGCAGGGCCAAAGCCATATAAGGTGAATCAAATTTATACGAAAGGTTTTCAAGCCCATAGGGGCTTAAGCCAACAGGAATAGTGCACAGCACTGCCGGCCACGAAAGCTTCATTCGCAATGCATCCAGCAATAACAATGAGGTGACGGCAAGAATGGCTACAGCAAGTATCTGCGTCAGTGGTGAAGCGTCTACAGTTCTTGGGCCAAGGTAAAAAAACCAGGCAAGCAGTTCCGTTAAAGGACGTGCCGCCGCAACCCAATCTGCATACCCATAGAGCGCCCGGCCCACATCATCAAGATATGAGCGATTTGCCCGAATAATAGAAGCAATTCCAATGGTATACAAAACAAAAAGCACCAGAGCATACTTTGAAAAAATCCGCTCCTGGATTTTCCCCCAAAAGGCAATCATAGAAACAGTCCTTCGGCTTATTTATTGTAGTGCTGCATGAGCCGTTTAAAATCATCAGAGAGCAGTACAGCTTCTTCCGTCGCACGGCAGGAAGAAGAATAAAAGTCCGTAAAGGTTGGAGCGCAGGTTTTGGAAACTTCCGGGCCAGCAGGGCTACTGGAGAGAGACGCGCTTGGAGCAGAGCAATAGCAGGCCTGCTCTTCAATTGAGAAACCTCCCGGGTGAAACATAATTTCAACCAGAGAGTTTTCGGTAGCTTTCTTTTGCACTGCCGCGAGCCCAGCTTGCAAGCGAGGGAGGGTCATGCTTCCACTGCAAAAAGCTCCAATAAAAAAATCGGGACATTGCACCTCATTTCGCTCAAGCATGGATCGCAAAGGGCCGCTCCAAAAGGCAAGCAATTCCCTTCGTAACACGCCGGTAAGGCACAATAAAGGAGATGAAGGCAGCATGTAGCGAATTTCAGAGGGTACCCTCACATGCTTCACAGAATACTCCCGCACAAGTTTCTCCAGCACTGGCAGCAAAGCCGGAAGTGCATGCACATGCAGATGCCCGTCAAAATATATGGGCATGTCTTGTTGCTGGAATTTTTCTTTTTGACCTGCCACAAAGCCCTTGCCGATTGATTGCAAAACCGCACTGATCTGAGCGCGAAATTCATGCTCCACTTGTTCCCGCAGAGCCTCTTTCATGCGCGGTGCATTCAAGGTAAGAGCACGCCACAGGCTCATCAGCGAGTGTTTGAACTGCCCATTCTTATGCGCCAGGAGAGGAACATCACTGGGGTGTGCGGAACAAACTCCTTCCAGCACATTAAGATGCACTCCTGCCCGAAGCTCGGCATTGGCCGCAAGACGCATGCCAAGGGCCACACCCGCTTCTTCTGCATACGCCCCCCCTGCGACAACCGAGGTGCCTAAAAGACGTCCGGCATCCATACAGCGAAAAATAGTTTCCGTGGCTCCACAAGTGATGCCGCAATCATCAGCAACAGGCAGGCAACGCATAGGCAATCCTTAGTTAATTCAAGTACACCAATGTTTTCTTAAACTTCCGTCGTGTGAGATTTGTAAATACAGGCCCCAGCGCTTCGCGTCCGGCGTCTTTTGCGGGCAAAGCGAAGCCTGCGGCATCCAGCGCTTTCTCGCTGTATTTGTGAGGCAGGGCGGGGTGTACCGATGGAAGCCGCCGAGGGAACCGCCGTCTGCAAGGGAATGCAGGAATGCTTGCTGAAGTGATCTATGGCCTGATCGGGAGCATACTCACTGACAAGATAGCGAGGCCTTGATTTAACTTCATGAAATATCTGCCGAACATACAAGGAAAGTAAGCATATTGACGCCAAAATGCAGGTTCCGGTAATTAATACCAGTAAAATTACCGTTGTAAAGCCGCTGGTAGCAATTCCTTGAAATTTTGTCCACAATGCCTCTGCCCCCATGACAAGGGAAAGTGCAACAAAGCATCCCCACATAAGCCAGATAAGCGAGAGGGGCTGGGCGGAATACGCGCTTAGCGAGTCAAGGGCCAGCTTCAGCTTGGCAAGAAAAGACCATTTGGAAAGCCCAAGCACACGATCCGCCGGCGGAAACAAGACAACAGCCCGCCGAAAACCTACCCAGCGGCTCATACCCCGAAAAAAAACACGGCGTTCTCCAAGAGCCATCCAGGCATTGACAGCTCTACGGCCCATCAATTTAAAATCACTGGCGTTTGTGAGGTCAAAGGGAGAAATTGCAGCGAAAAGTGCATAAAAAAGACCGGCAAAGCAACGGGAAAGTGTAGATTCTCGTTGGCGGCGCTCTTTTTGCGCTTCCACCACATCTGCCTCCCCCCGCTGCCAAATTGCGATCATTTTTGGAATTATTTCAGGGGGGTGCTGTAGATCACTGTCAAGAGTGATAACAGCCTGCCCACAGGCGGCTTCAATACCGGCTACTAAGGCCGCTTCCTTGCCGAAATTGCGGGATAAGCGCAAGCAGCGCAGATAGGGACGAAGAGCAAGCCCTTGAAGCATATAGTGCCAGCTCTCATCGGTTGAGCCATCATCCACAAGGATGATTTCATAGGTAAGCTGTAATGGGATAAGAACCGCATCAATAGCGGCAAGAAAGGTTTCAACCCCCGCGCCCTCGCAATATATGGGGCTGACAATGGAGATAACAGGTGGCTCAGCCGAAAAGGTGGGAGAAGCGGGGCAAGGAGCCCCCAAAAAAGCTGAGCAGGCGGCGCGACTGGTAGGCGGCGTGGTGCGAAAGGAATGAGACATACTTTCTCCTGGTTCAAGCTGCAATGCGCTACTTTGTCTCATATAGTATTTTGTAAAAGACTGCCAGTCTCTTCTTTAAGTGCAACCCCGCGAGCTGGTTCGCACTTAAGAACTTATCCATAAATAGAGGCCATTGCACAATGGCCTCTGGCAACTGCGTAGCAGGTGCTCGCAAGCGAACAGCGCAGCGTGCCTTTCTCTTTATCTTCACTGGATAAGAAAATGTATCGTTTTATCTTGCTGAAAAATAAGACATAATTTTCCAGCAAGCTTTCAAAATCCGCTACGAATTTTGGAAGAAAGGCACGCTGCGCTGTCCGCTTGCTGCGCAATCGCCAGAGTTCGTTGCAATGTGCAACGAACTCAATATACGAAAAAGAATTTCCGGCTACATTTGCAGCATTGAGCTTCTCTGTAAACGACTTTGCCGCCTTGACGCCTGAGCTATCGTATTTCCACATCTTCCCTTCTGGGGTGGTGTCTCCCTCTTTGGTCAAGGCAGCCCCTTTGCTGCTGGAACGATACATAGCGAGCATTCTCTCTTTCCATACTGTGGCATCAGCTCCAACACCTAATGCCTCTGCTTCCCATTCTCTCCATTCCGCTTCTGTTCCATTGCGGGATGGGCTTCGCACCAACTCACTTACTGCCTTCCCCCATAGCTTGGAGGGAGATAAATGTACTGCTTCAGCTTTCTGAGCATTTGACTTTTCTCTACCCCCCGCATCACTTACAACCCTTCCTGAATCTGCGTACAACGTGCCGGGGGCTCTTGGCGTCGGGCGGGGATCGGTGTTTTTCTTATTCCCGCTACTTCCATAGCTGCCACCACTTCCATACCCGAAGCGGCCGCGATCATCCCGTGGATGTTTGGATTCATCCCAGGGGGCTGGTATGCTGAGGCTGGTGTAAGCGGGACGGCGTGTTGCACTGCGATACCGCCCCTGCCCCCTCCATATTCGAATTGTCCATGATTCTTTTGCGGCAGTTGTGCATAGTTCCATTACAAAATCCCCGCTCTTTGGCAATCAAAGAACGGGGATCTTGTATATAGTCAATTCACAAAGTCGTAATTATTCATTC
>JAVBJS010000103.1:0-25932 GCA_031546885.1 Desulfovibrio sp. | reverse complement strand
TATAAACCAAAATGACAATGGTACTCTGTTTATTGGAAACGTTCACCCCATGCCATAGGAGGCAGTCATGCATTATTTACAAAACGCATTCAATTCATTTGGCCCACGTGATGCAGCAGGCGCAGCAATTCGATTCATATTAGAAATAATATTTGAGGAGAATCTGTTCGACGAACTTCTCTGTACCTTAACGGATAAATCTCGGTATGGCGGTTTCGGCGGGGATCCAGGCTGGGAACTTGCACGCAAGAATAGCAATATTCCGGCGGACTCCCCGGCATATAAAGATTGGCCTCAAAATGCTGAGTTTCGTGCTATAGTTGACGATACAAATGCGAAGACTTACCTGACACGGGCTGAATTATACAAATACATCAACCATATAATGAAGGTATTTGTGGAACATGACCCGGAGCACAAAAAACTCGTACAGCCACTCATGGATTTTATAGAATCCGGAGAAATAACTTCAGAAGCTGGAATGGAAGCCTGTAAGAACATGTAAGGTTGTTGTTTTAAATTCCTGAAACATACAATAATAGCCCTTTCGTTACCTGTAGTAGTTCGAGCTTGACCTGACAGCCCCCCCCTCTTTAACCACCCTACTCCCTATGGATAAAGCAGTTCCGGCTGTTCATTCATAGGGAGTTTTTTCGTGCGCAAACTACACCACAGCAGGCAAGTGCAAGTTTATCGCTTTTGAGGCTCTCGCTCAGCAATATGGAGGGTTGGAAAACGCTCCCCGCAAGCAATTGCTTCAGGTTGTATAAAAAGTGGACTCCAAAATTTGGACAGGTATGATCACTCCCGTTCACTCCGATGGAAGGCATTGTTTGTACAGTAAGGCTGAAAAAAAGGAAAATAACGGCAAAAATACCGTGCATGGTGGCTATCTCAAGTCAAGCCAGCCTTGTAATGCAGCTATCTGCTCTGTAACAGAGTCATACCCTGTCCCACCGTGTGTCTTACGTCGTGCGACAGCGGCTGCATATTCCAGAATTGCGAAGACATCTTCCCCGATTCTGCTACAAATTCCTTGCAGATCTTGCAGAGACAAAACCTCCAGCCCGCATCCCTTGCTTTCTGCAAGGGCAACGGCAGAGCCTGTATAATGATGAGCTTCACGAAAAGGAATACCTTTTGTTACCAGATAGTCTGCCAGCTCGGTGGCGTTAAGAAATCCTCGTTGCAGTGCCTGTTGCATAGCTGTGGGTACAAATTCCAGAGCATCAAGCATACCTGCCATCACTTCAAGAGACAGGCTCACTGTTGTATCTGTATCCATGAAGGGTTCTTTGTCTTCTTGCTGATCTCTATTGTAGGTCATGGGCAACCCTTTCATGAGTGTCAAAAGACTCATGAGCGAACCATAGACGCGTCCTGTTTTTCCTCGCATTAATTCTGCAGCATCAGGATTTTTTTTCTGCGGCATGATGCTTGATCCTGTGGCGTAACCATCGGGAAGGCGAATAAAACCAAGAGCAGGCGTTGCCCACATAATAATATCTTCACACAATCGAGACAGATGCATCATAATCAAACTGGCAGCAAATACTGCTTCCAGGGCAAAGTCCCTGTCAGAAACAGCGTCCATACTATTACTAAAAACACCAACCATATCAAGTTGTTGTGCAACATATGATGGGTCAAAAGGATAGGTTGTCCCACCAAGGGCTGCTGCTCCTAACGGGCTAATTCTGGTTCTACGGTCTGCTTCATCCAGGCGCTCAATATCGCGCTTGAACATGCAGGCATACGCCAAAAGATGATGCCCCAAGCTTACCGGCTGGGCTGGCTGGGTGTGGGTCAGCCCTGGCAACAGGGTTTCTTTATGGGCATCCGCCTGCTTAAGCAGCGCAGTAATGACCTGAGCAAGCAATTGCCGCCAGTAGTGTGTTCTGTCTGAAACATACAGGCGAAAATCCAGTGCAACCTGATCGTTCCGGCTTCTTCCGGTATGCAGCTTTTTACCTACATCGCCAACAATTTCTGTCAGCCTGCTTTCAATGTTCATGTGAACATCTTCAAGATCGCGCTTCCAGACAAAGTTTTCGGATTCTATTTCTGCTTTCACCTCGGCAAGGCCGCGACACAGAATCTCTGCTTCTTCTTCCTGCAATACCCCTTGCTTTGCCATCATGCGGGCATGGGCTATGGAACCTGCAATATCCTGCGCATACAGAGCCTTATCAAAATCAACGGATTGACTGTATTCCTGCATGAGCGCGGCTGTGCCTTGACGAAACCGCCCTCCCCACATTTTTGCTTGTGTCATATATTCCTGCAATTCTCTAGTTATATTGAGATTTCCCCAGGGGTTCTGCCCTCCAGACTTCCGGCACTAGAGGGCGCTGCCCTCCAGACTCCCGGCACCAGAGGGCGCTGCCCTCTGGACTCCCGGCAGGGGAAATGATTTCCCCTGCACCCCTCATTTGAGGGGGCTATGTCTTATGAAAAGTCATCAAAATTCAGCTTCATGATACAATAAATTAAAAAGTTTAGGGGAAAGGGGGTGGGGGCTCGGGGGAGGGGGAAAACACCCTTTTCAAAGGGGGTTTTCCCCCTCCCCCGTCCTCTATTTCTCCCCGCCTTCTCACCTTCCCCGCTTTTTTCATCTACTGCTTCTTGTATCCTTGAATACGCAAGCCTTGCAGTCGGATAAAGCCGGTTGCATCCGCCTGATTGTAAACTTCATCACGCTCAAAGGTAGCAAGATCTACACGGAACAAGGAGAACGGCGATTTTCTTGCAACCGCGTTAACACTCCCCTTGTAGAGTTTCACACGCACTGTGCCGGTAACTTTTTCCTGGGTTTTATCAAAAAATACCTGCATGGCTTCCCGCTCGGGAGCATACCAAAAACCGTTATAGATAGCGGCGGCGTATCGAGGAATCATGGCATCCCGTTGGTGCATGACCTCACGGTCAAGGCAAATACCTTCAAGATCCCGGTGGGCTGCATGCAGGATGGTTCCACCTGGCGTTTCGTAGACACCGCGAGACTTCATGCCAACAAAACGGTTTTCCACAAGATCAATGCGACCCACGCCGTGCCGCCCACCCACTTCATTCAGTGCCTTGATTAATGCAGCAGGCGAAAGTGCCTTGCCATTAACTGCAACGGGATCACCGGCAACAAAATCAATATCAAGGCATTCTGGAGTATCCGGGGCCTTTTCTGGGGGTACAGTCATAACATAGCTTCCGGGGCCTGCTTCCACCCAAGGGTCTTCAAGCTCACCCCCTTCAAAGGAAAGGTGAAGCATATTACGATCCATGCTGTAATGCTTGGAGGCTGTGGAAAGGGGAATGCCATGCTTTTCAGCAAAGGCGTTTAAATCAGAACGGGACTTGAGATTCCAGGTACGCCACGGAGCAATGACGGCAAGCTCTGGCGCAAGGGAATTAACCGTCAGCTCAAAGCGAACCTGATCATTTCCTTTTCCTGTTGCGCCGTGAGCCACTGCGTCTGCCCCTTCTTTTTGGGCAATTTCCACAAGCTTCTTGCCGATAAGAGGCCGGGCTATGGAGGTACCGAGCAGATATCTGCCTTCATAAATAGCACTGGCCCGCATCATGGGGAAAATAAAGTCCCTGGCAAATTCTTCACGCACATCTTCCACATAGGCCTGTACAGCACCTGTTTTCAAGGCCTTTGTGTCCACTCCGGCGAGCTCTTCCTCCTGCCCAAGGTCGCAGGTAAGGGTTACAACATCACACTTATACTCTTCCTTTATCCATTTAAGGATAACAGAGGTATCAAGCCCGCCCGAATAAGCAAGAACAACTTTCCGTATTTTTTTACTCATGATTTTTACCTGTATCTGCAACTATTGTATAGTTTATTTAAGATTCGTATCGCCTGAAATAAATGGGGTTACCCCCAGTGCCGATGGAGCTTGGGGAAGCGGAGCTTCTCCCTCCAAATCATTGCTCGATTACGTAAATACCCACTCTATTAATGCCATTTGCATATGCAACCGGTTTTCTGCCTGATCGAAAACAATGGAATGTTCCCCTTCAAAAACCTCTTCCGTTACCTCTTCTCCCCGGTGCGCAGGGAGACAATGCATGAACTTTGCATTGGGTGCGGCTTTTTGCATAAGCGCCGTATCAACGCAGTATCCGGCAAAGGCAGCCACTCGCGCCTGCTGTTCGGCTTCCTGTCCCATTGAAGCCCACACATCCGTGTGAATATAGTGAGCTCCGCTTACTGCCTCAGCCGGGTCGCGTACAAGCTCTACCTTTGCTCCCGCACTTTTGGCAAGGGCCATAAGATTCATGTCCGGCTCATAACCGCAAGGACAGGCAAGCGTAAGGGTAAGGGGAAAAACCATCGCCGCCTCAATAAAGGAATTTGCCATGTTATTTCCATCACCAACCCAGGCAATACGCAAGGAGGCAAGATCTGGTGTACGCTCATACATGGTGAGCATGTCACTCATAATTTGGCAGGGATGTCCCTCATCCGTCAAAGCGTTAATAACGGGAACAGTGCCATACTGCATAAGCTGGTGCAACTTTTCCTCGGCAAAAGTACGAACAATCATACCATCATTGTAGCGCGAAATAACACGGGCCGTATCTTTAAGTGGCTCGCTTCGCCCCAACTGACTTTCATTGGGAGTCATAAAAATGGTTTGTCCTCCCAAACGGCGCACAGCAACTTCAAAAGAAAGGCGGGTACGTGTGGAGGCCTTCTCAAAAATGAGCACCAGTACCTTTCCCTGTAAAAGAGTGCTCGTATAGCGAGCATCCTTCATGGCTTTTGCGCGCTTTACAATATTCAGGCCAGTGTGTGCATCAAGGTCACGCACTCTGATAAAATGCCTCATGCTCTTTCTCCTCAGGTCGGTATTATTCAGGGCAAACATATCGTAGGTTACGACATAAAGCAGTACATGAACTATTGCATGAGCTCCTGCGCAAGCCGTACCGCATCCACAGCGTCCCTGGCGTAATGCGCGCCAATAGAACGTGCAAAGGCGTCTGTTACAACAGCCCCCCCAACCATAACCGGTAGGGAAAGCTCATTGTTTTGCAAAAGATTCACGGTATCCTGCATGCGCACCATAGTAGTGGTCATGAGGGCGGAGAGACCGATAATACTGGCTTTATGAGTGCGGGCCGCATCTATGATCTCGGTGGCCTTTACATCTTTACCCAGATCAACAATCTCAAAGCCGTGGTTGCCCAACATAAGACTGACAATATTTTTGCCGATATCGTGAATGTCCCCTTCCACTGTGGCCATAATAACAACTGGACGGTGGCTTGAGCGTACATCTTTTTCCAAAAGCGGCTGCAACAGGGCAAAGGCCGTTTGCATGGTTTCCGCAGAGCGGATTAACTGGGGCAGAAAATATTCTTTGCGCTCATATTTAACGCCAACTTCTGTAATGGCAGGAATAAGCCTTTCTCCCACAATGGAAAAAGGCTCGTCGCCAGCGTCAAGAGCCGCCTGCACCAAGGCTGTGATGCTGTCGCGCCGCCCTGAAATAACAGCCTGCTCAATGCTGGTACAGGAGACCGCAGACCGGGAAGAAGCGCCTCCCGACTGACCGGGCTGGCCCAAGGAACCAGTTGCACCGGGCACACCGCTTTTCCACCCGGCATATTTACCGATGAAAGCTTCCGCCCCTTCGTCATGCGCAAAAAGCAGGTTGGTGGCATCCACAGCCTCAGTGATGCGACTACTGGAAGGATTGGCAATACAGGCGGATAGCCCTGCCCCGGCGGCAAGGGCCAGAAAGGTAGAATTTACCAGTTCCCGCGCCGGTAACCCAAAGGAGATATTGGAAAGCCCACATACCGTTGGCAGATGCAGCACCTCGCGGCAATACCGAATAAAAGTAAGGCATTCCTTGGCGGCGTCTGCACTGGATGATGCGGAAAGAGCCAAAATATCAACCATGGCCAGGGAACGCGGAATAGCCAGAGAGTCCATTCGCGCCAGCAAATCTTCCACAATGGCAATGCGCTGGCTTGCCTTTACGGGCAATTCTTTACCCCGTAACGGCAAGAGTACGAAAGGAGCACCAAAGTCGCGGCACAAAGGGCCCAGAAGATCCATCCTGTCATCTTCACCGCTGATGGAATTGACCAAAGGTGATGCCGGGTATACAGCAAAGGCCGCTGCAATGGCTTTGGCATTGGAAGAATCAAGGGACAACGGCGCACTATGCAACGTAACCAGTCGCTCAACCAGTTGCGGCAAAAGCATCACTTCATCCACAAGGGGTGCCCCCACATTGACATCCAACACAGGCGCGCCAAGGGCAAGCTGCTCTTCGGCAAAGCGCAGGGCCGTCCCAAATTCCCCTGCCTGAAGATCAGCCGTAAGCTGCTTTTTTCCCGTGGGAGTTATTCGCTCTCCAATAATACATACTGGAAAATTTTCGCCAATGTGTACAAGAGAAGAACGTGATGTTACAGTAATGCCCAAGGGGCGCACTCGCGGCGCCACGGCGGGAAGATCCGCTATTGCTCTGCCAAGGGCGGCAATATGATCGGGAGTTGTGCCGCAGCATCCTCCCACCGCTTGCGCACCTTGCAAGGCAAAGTTACGAGTATGCGCAGCAAAGGCTTCTGGCTGTAGTGGAAATACTGTACGCTCTCCAACAAGTTGGGGTAAGCCGGCATTGGGCTGAACCAGCACAGGAATGGAACAATTGCTTATAAGCTCCGTCACAGCACCTTGCATTTCGAGAGGGCCGGCACTACAGTTGATCCCCACAAGATCAATACCCATATTAACAAGGGTAGCGGCGCATACAGCAACGCTTGATCCCGTGAGGGTCACACCCTCTTCATAGGTCATGGAAATGGCAACAGGCAGATGCGATTCCCGACGGGCAGCAATGACAATGGCCCTGGCTTCCGCAAGGTCAAACTGGGTTTCACCAAGCACCAGGTCTATACCACCTGCCAGCAACCCGCGAATTTGCTCCTGGTAGGCCTTTACCATATCTTCAAAGGCCAGATCGCCAAGGGGACGCAAAAATTTACCGGTTGGCCCAATGCTGCCGGCAACAAAAACTTCCCGCTGGGCCTTATCGGCAGCACGCCTTGCAACACTTGCCATGTGCCTGTTAAAATCAAAAATATTCATACCGGCGGGAAGCTTAAAACAGGTGCCGCCAAAGGTATTTGTTGTCAGTACATTGGAACCTGCGCGGGCATAATCAAAGTGAACACCTTCCAGAATGTCGGGATGCTCAAGGCAAAATTCTTCCGGGCTGACCCCGGGATTTAATCCACGCATTTGCAGCATGGTGCCCATGGCGCCATCAAAAAGAATTCTTTTTCTGGAAAGTAAATACGAACGAAAATCTGCCACAGCATAGCTCCTTGTAGAGACACACTCGAAAGTTCAAAGTGTGCTTCAAAATTGATAATTCCGCGCCGTTTGCAAAAAATGAAAAACTATATGAATATGCAAAATCATCACATAGCAAAAAAACTGTATCCGCACAAAACAGGATCACTTGGCTTTACTGAAAAACATTGAAAAGAACAAATAAAAAATATAATTGTAACTCTTCATACGCAACAGCTCATACCCCCCACGCCATATTGTGCAGGCTCATCGCAGCATCCTTGGCATTACCGGGCAAATGCCCGCCAAGCATAGATAGTGGAAATGACAAAAGCAACAAAAAAACGCCCCCTTGCCGCAAAACACACAGAATATATCCCGGTTCATACTAATGACGAAGACGAAAACGCGCCAGTTGATGTTGAAGTGCTGGATAGCGACGAGCCCACTGATGAGCTTGACCTCACAGCCGACCTTAATCTCGACTTTTCCGCCTCGGCGGCACTGGACGACATAAGCGATCTTGATGTCTCCTTTGTTCTTGATCCTTCCCTTGATACATCCTTGCCTCTTTTGCGCGACAAACACGCCCTCGCCCCCTTTACACCACACCACCCGGAGCGCGCCCGTGACAGTCTGCACCTGTACTTGCGTGAAATTAATCAATTTTCATTACTCAAACCAGAAGAAGAGCTGGAGCTTGCCCGCCGAGTGAAAGAAACGGGTGATCCCGATGCGGCCTTTCGTCTTATTTCATCCCACCTTCGCCTTGTTGTGCGCGTTGCCATGGATTTTCAGCGCCGTTGGATGCAAAATGTGCTTGATCTTATTCAGGAAGGCAATGTAGGCCTTGTGAGGGCCGTCAGTAAGTTTGACCCTGAAAAAGGTATAAAATTTTCCTATTATGCCACCTTCTGGATAAAAGCATATATTCTCAAATTTATCATGGATAATTGGCGCCTGGTCAAAATTGGCACCACTCAGACACAGCGCAAACTTTTTTATAACCTTAACAAGGAACGGCAGCACCTCATTTCTCAGGGGTTTGATCCAGACACAGCCATGCTTGCGGAAAGGCTCAATGTGAGCGAAGAACAGGTGGCAGAAATGGAACAGCGCCTTGACGCCACAGATATGTCTCTGGATGCCCCTGTCAACGAAGAAGAGTCAGGCAGCACCAGCCGCATGGACTATTTACCCGCACTTGGCCCAGGCATTGAGGAAATTTTGGGCGATTCTGAAATTTCTCATATAGTACGGGCGCGTCTCACCACCCTTTTACCTAAGCTTTCAGAAAAAGAACAATTTATCCTAGAAAACAGACTCCTCTCTGACGATCCCGTCACCTTGCGCGAGATAGGCGACATGTTTCAGGTGACGCGAGAGCGTGTTCGACAAATAGAAGCCCGCCTGCTACAAAAAGTACGGGATCATCTTACCAGCAACATTAAAGATTTTTCCAGGGATTGGATACTATAATGACAGACTACTCCTCGCTTTCCCCTCTCTTCCCAAAATATCGCCACACCTTACGCCGCGCCGGCCTCACTCTTACACTCAGCCTTGGCCTTGTCTGTTCCCTGCACCAACCCGCCAGGAGCGAAGAAATTACCTGGAAATTAAGTCCACAGGCCGAGTATATGTATAACTATCTGCTTCTCGCAGAGGCAATGCAAACACACAACAAGGCCCTTATCCTTGAAGCCATGCTGGGTATGCTTAAAGTGGAGCCCTCCCTTGACAGGTATCAAGAAAGCATAGGCATTCTCCTCTCGCAGCACAATTTACCCGCAGCAAAAAACCTGGCTCTACAGGGATTGCAACATTTTCCCAACGACGTTCCTCTCAACTTGCTTTTAGCAACCACCTATATTGAACAGAACGAGTACAAGCTCGCCACCGAGACCCTGGAAAAATTCATTAAGAAAAACCCCAATTCCCAGGAAGTGCTCCAAGAGCTCGCCCGCCTTTACGTTAAAACAGAACAGTTTGATAAAGCCCAGCGCATCCTTGATCGTCTCTCAACAGCAGACCCATCAGATGCGGATATTTATTTTAAAGCGCGCATCCTCGCGGCCATTGGAAAACTTAAAGAAGCACGTAAGGTTTTACTGGATTTTGCGGAACAACAGCCACATCTCGTTGATACATGGACATCCCTCGCGGCTGTTGAAATAATGGATAAAAATCTGGAGGGAGCCATTCGCTTTTATGAAAAAGCCCTCACCCTCACACCGGATACTCTTGAAATCGGGTATCGCATCGTCCTGCTCCAGCTTGAAAATAAAAAAACAGAAGAAGCTGTAGCAACGGCGTTAAAACTACCCGGCCAACCAAAGTCCCTCATTCAAGCCTCTCTCATTTTTGCAGAAAAAAACTTTCTCAAAGAAGCTAAAGCACTACTTGAGGAAAGCCAAAAAGCAGGAGCCAATCCGGTGGAAATAACCTTCCACCTCGCCCTTGTGCAGTTTAAGCTGACCAATAATGCTGAAGAAGCCGTTAAAACCCTCGATACTATTCCCAGCTCAAATTCCTTTTATTTTCGGGCAATACTACGCAAGTACCAAATTTTTATGGAAATAAAAGCCTACGATCGAGCTGCGGATGTTGCCCGTCAAGCTCGTGCCGCCTCACCGGAGCAGAAAGAGTTTTGGAGTATGGAAGCTGTGGCTCTTAACAAAATGCAAAAATACCAGGCCGCTCAGGATTTACTGCAAGAAGGTCTTACCCAAAACCCCAACGACACGGAATTACTCTTTTCTTTAGGACACCTCCAGTCTGAAAATAATGAGACAGACAATGCCATCAGCACTATGGAAAGAATCATAGCCGTAGACCCTCAGCACTTTAAAGCGCTTAACTTCGTTGGCTACAGCCTTGCAGAGCAAAACAAAGACCTCCAGCGCGCTCTCCAGCTCATTACCACGGCTTTGGAATTAAGCCCGGATAGTGATTATATTATTGATTCCCTCGCCTGGGTACAATATCGCTTGGGCCAATACACACAAGCCTGGGAAACCATTCAGCGCTGCCTTGCCACAGGTTCCGACGACGCAGCCATATGGGAGCACTATGGAGACATCGCCTTGGCACTTAAAAAGAAACAGGAAGCCATAAAAGGCTACACAGAAGCTATTGACCGCGCTCCGGAAAACCTTGAAAGCATTAAAAAGAAACTTAAAGCGTTACAATAATGATGGTGGTGAAAGAGGCTGGAGGGAAATAACCCCAAGGGGATGGCACCCCTTCCAGCCCCTCCCTCCTTATTCACAATAAGAGGCCATTGCGCAATGCCCTCTGCGGATGCGCCAGCAGACGCCCGCAAGCGAGCAGCGCGGCGTGCCTTTATTTCAAAGCAGCTTCTGCTTTGAAATCATTCGATAAAAATTATGTTTTCTCTTGGCATTTGGCTCTTAAGAGCCTTCGGAAGACTTTTTAAGGGAAGACTAAACTGAATTTGCTGTATTGTGCAACGAACGCAATAAGAAGACTGAGAGAAATAGTAGTTTAATCGACTTTGGTGGGGCGTTAATCCGCGCCACACCGAGAAGGAAAGTAAAACTTCCCTAGGAAAATGATTTTTCTTAGCAACGCAAGACGAGCAACACATGCATACACATATCCGTTTGTTTTTCCTTGTTCTTTTGAGTCTTGCCCTCTGTGGTTGCCCTTCTTTACATCAGGGTACCGGCGGCGATGCTGTCAATGCGGATACGGCCTGGGGTAAATTTACGTCTCGCGCAGATGCTGCGGCGTTGACAGACGAACCATTCCGCATCACGACAAATTTACGTTATACGGGGAAAAACGGTGAAAATGCGCGTGTTTCCGGCATTCTTTGGGGTAACAATACGCAAGCGTCACCCTTGCGCCTGGACATGACAAGCAGTATTGGCACAACGGTTGCGAATGTACGTGAAGACAAACGCACGTTTTCCGCTTACAGCGTGAGTGAAAACACACTATATACACATCCCAGAGGGCAAAATACCCTCGTTACTTTTGGTGTACCCATTCCCTTGACGCTCCATGATCTGACCTTATTAATGACAGGTAAAGGCGGAACTTTGTTCCTCCCGGCCAACAAAAAGGAACCAACAGGCCAGACCGCATCTGAAAAGGGTACATTTTTTCCTGTTCTCAAGGCTCCCTTGGCCGGCATAATCGAACTCAGCGAACAGGGCATTCCCCTTTCATGGCGCGAACCAAGCGGTAATGGCTGGATTATTACCTTTGAGCCAGATGCCACAGCACCCATGCGACCACGTCGGCTTATTATCCGCCACCCTGATGGCTATGAAGCGATTATCGTTGTGAAAGACATCAGCACTGTCCCGCAACCCTTTAATGAAGAACAGCTTACCCTGAATCTGCCGAGGGATGTACAGCAAAGACACCTGGATAATCCCGTTGAAAGCATCGCAACTGTGAAATAGAAAGTTTTCTTAATTAACAACACTAAGACCTTTAAAAATCAGCTAAAGCTATGGATACCACATGGAATTGACCGCTTTTCCTCAAAAAATTGTCTTTATTGCTTCGGATCATGCAGGGTTTGCGCTCAAAAATGCCCTCACCGCTTACCTGACGCCCCTTGGCTGGCAAGTGCAGGATATTGGCACACATAGCAAAACAAGCTGCGATTATCCTGATTTTGCCAATGCCCTCTGCCTTGCTATGCAAGACTCCGGCAATCCTGGAATTCTGGTGTGCGGCACGGGAATCGGTATGTCCATGGCGGCAAACCGGCATAAGCATATCCGGGCTGCTGTATGTACCCACGAGTTTCATGCAGAGGCGTGTCGCCTGCACAATAACGCCAATGTTATTTGCCTTGGTGAGCGCGTAACCGCAGAGGGGCTTGCCTGTCGTCTTGTTCATCTGTTTTTAACAACCCCCTTTGAAGGTGGCAGACATACCCGCCGCCTTGAAGGAATGTTGTAAATTCGCTTCTCTCCCCATGCTATTCGTACAATCATTCACCGGGTGAATGTTTAATAACATCAATTGCCTAACAGTTCCATTCTTAGGAGAGTTCATGCTGCTTTATAATTCCCTTACCCGCAAAAAAGAAGAATTTGTGCCCGTTACACCCGGCAAGGTTGGCATGTATGCATGTGGCATTACTGCATACGACCTCTGTCATATTGGGCATGCCCGCTCTGCCGTTGTCTTTGACGTGCTGGCGCGCTATTTGCGGTACCTTGGATTTGACGTTACCTTCATTCGCAACTTTACGGATGTAGATGATAAAATTATTGCACGGGCGAACAAGGACGGTATTTCCAGCGAAGCTATCGCCACTACCTACATTGCCGCTTTCCATGAGGATATGGATCGCCTTGGAGTTGAACGGGCAAATATAGAGCCGAAAGCAACGGAACATATTGGGGAAATGATCAGCCTTTGCGAAAACCTCATAGCCAAGGGGAAGGCGTATGCAACCCCCTCCGGTGATGTATATTTCAGAGTGCGTACCTTTGAGGAGTATGGCAAACTTTCAGGAAGAAACATAGACGACATGCGAAGCGGCGCACGGGTTGCCCCTGGCGAAGAAAAAGAAGACCCTCTGGATTTCGCCCTCTGGAAAGCGGCCAAGCCCGGTGAGCCTTTCTGGGAAAGCCCGTGGGGTAAAGGACGCCCCGGCTGGCATATTGAATGCTCTGCCATGAGCGAAAAACATTTACCCTTACCGCTGGATATTCACGGTGGCGGGCAAGATCTTATTTTTCCGCATCATGAAAATGAAATTGCCCAAACGGAAGCCTCTACCGGAAAAGAATTTGCGCGGTACTGGGTGCATAACGGTTTTGTGCAGATTAATGCTGAAAAAATGTCAAAGTCCCTAGGAAATTTTACAACAATTCGTGATATCTTAGCGAATTATGACCCGGAAGTTTTGCGCGTCTTTCTACTGGCAAGACATTATCGCAGCCCTATTGATTTTACCCGGGATGCTATGGATGAAGCGGAAAAAAACTGTAAGCGACAGTATGAGACCCTTGCCCTCCTGAAGGCAGAACTTGCCCGCCCGGCGCCAGGAGCAGGGGCTGCCAAGGCGGAAGAACAAGAGTTTGGCAAGCTGATATCAAGTTGGCATGAGGCTATGCAAGATGACATGAATACTGCCGCGGCTCTTGGGCATATGAACGGCATATTTCACCTTACCAATCGAATTTTAGATGACAAAACACTGCGGAAAAATGCGGGAGCCCGCGCACTTCTTATCGCTATAGCACAAGAATTACAGTCTTTGGGTAAAGTTATGGGAATTCTGCAAGAAGCTCCACAAGACTTTCTGGCCCGCTTAAAAAACATACGCATTGCCCGCAAAAATATTGATGTCTCCGCAGTGGAAACCCTTATGCAAGAACGACTTGCAGCGCGGGAGCAAAAGGACTTTACAAAGGCGGATGCACTACGCGACTCCCTTGCCAGCATAGGCGTTGCCGTGCGTGATACCCCCGAAGGAGCGATATGGGATATTTTATAGACAGCGCACAGAAAAAATGCCTTACTCATTGCTTTTTATCAAATATTTACAGTCAGATACAGTTTTTGAAAAAAACTTGCATCACTGCTGCCTTTATCGGTTGGTTCAGCTTTGTGCAATGCCTTATGCCTGTGGCGGCGGCTGCTTTTTTGGGTGAATTTACCATTACGGATGAACTGGAGCTTGGACGCAAATTCAACATACTTATTCGGGCACGGATGCCAATAATCCAGGACCCGGAAGTGGTCACCTACATTGAGGATCTGGTAAAACGCATTGCGGCCCAGCTTCCTCCACAGCCGTTTACCTTTACGTCAAGCGTTATCCGGCACAATGCCCTGAACGCCTTTGCCTGCCCAGGTGGCTACCTTTTCGTTCACACGGGCCTCTTGCTCGCCATGGAAAACGAATCGGAATTGGTAGGTGTTCTTTCCCATGAAATGGCGCACGTCACACAAAGGCACATTGCTTCTCGCATTGAACAGGGGCAGATTATCGGCCTGCTTTCCATTCTTGGGGCACTTGCAGGGGCTTTTTTGGGAAATGGAGAGGCCAAGGGCGCGGCTATGGTGGGCTCTCTTGCGGGTGGCCAAGCTGCCATGCTGCAATATGGAAGATCAGATGAAACAGAAGCCGACCAGGTGGGGCTTAACTATGCCATTAAGGCAGGGTTTAACCCCAACGGCATGGTCAAAGCCTTCACCATACTTGGAAGAAAGCAATGGTTGATGGGTAGTGAGATCCCCACCTACCTTTCAACTCACCCGGCCATTCAGGAGCGGATTAAAGACATCAGCAATCGCATTGCCTCCTTGCCCGCCAATATAACGCAACGCAAGGACAACAATACTCAGTTTTTGCGTGTGCAGGCCATTATCCGTGCCCGCTATAGTGACCCGGATGTTGCCACACAGGTCTTTGCCACACAACTTGCAGGCTCGCAAAAATGCCTTGCCCTGATGGGACAAGGTATTCTGGCAGACCGGCAAAACCAGGTTAACGCGGCTGCAAACGCTTTTGACAGTGCCTTGGCATGCAGTCCTGACGACCCCTTAATTCTACGCGAAGCAGGCCGTTTTCACTATTTCAAGGGGAACAGTAGTAAAGGCGCTACTCTTCTGCAGCAGGCCATAGCTCGAGATCGTAATGATATTATGGCTCAATTTTTCTATGGGCGCTACCTTGCGGATACCGGAAAAACGGATCTCGCCATTGATTATTTCCGAACTGTGCTGCGTTCCGTTCCTGAAGATTCGGAAGTACATGAATACCTTGCCAGGTACTATGCCAAAACAGGTCAAATGTTCAAAGCCAATCTCCATATGGCGTACAGCGCCCTTTACGAAAATAACAAGAAAAAAATCGTTCAATTTCTTGATAAAGCCAAGCCCCTGGGCAAAACGCCAGAAGAGAAACAGCAGTTGGAGCGCTTTAACGCTGTCTATAAAGAGCGAAAAGAATTTTGGTAGGAGAATATAATAGGAGGAGGAAAAACACCCTTTCAAAAGTTTTTTCCTCCTCCCCCGAAATATAAAACAACATTTACAAGGAAATAACCACAATGGAAATAAAGGGCACCACTATCCTTGCGGTCAAGCGCGGCAACAGTGTTACGGTTGCCGGGGACGGGCAAGTTACTATGGGACAGGCTATTGTCATGAAGCATACCGCCAAGAAAGTGCGCCGTCTTTATAAGGATAGTATTGTTGCCGGTTTCGCCGGTTCGACGGCAGATGCCTTTACGCTCTTTGAGCGCTTTGAGGCCAAGCTGGAAAGTTATAGCGGCAACCTTGTTCGGGCTGCTGTTGAAATGGCGAAAGACTGGCGTAATGATAAGTATTTACGCCGCCTTGAAGCTATGCTCCTTGTAGCGGATGCGACAAGTATACTTATATTGTCAGGCACAGGCGATGTTATTGAGCCGGATGATGGCATTGCCGCTATTGGCAGTGGCGGCCCTTACGCTTTGGCGGCTGCCCGCGCCCTTGCTCGACATAATGACTCAATGACAGCAGAAGAAATAGCTCGCGCCGCCATGACCATTACAGCGGAAATTTGCGTCTATACTAATCAGCATTTGACTGTTGAATCGTTGTAGGCCTTTAATCCGCAGCAAAACGGTTTCAGGAAATTCATGCAGATACAAACACAAACCCTTCTCCATACCGGCTGTAAGATAAACCTTTTTCTTTTAGTGGGAGAACGCTTGCCAGATGGGTACCATAACCTTGAAACCCTTTTCCTTCCACTATCCGTCCCCTTTGATACCCTTATCATAAACCAGATAGAGGAACAATCTGCATTCGGCATTACAGTTGAATGCGATACTCAAGGTATTGATCTTGAAAAAAACACCCTCACCAAGGCATATGCGCTTTTTTCCGAGGCCACGGGGTACACGCCAAGGCTGCATGTTGCTCTCAACAAGGGAGTTCCTCACGGTGGCGGCCTTGGAGGCGGAAGCGCCAATGCTGCCGGAATTTTGCTTTACCTGAATGAAAAAATACAGGCCACCTCCCTTCCTCCCCTTTCGTCTGGGGCGCTATGTACACTGGCAAAAGCTGTTGGGGCGGATGTTCCCTTTTTTCTCATTAATACTCCAGCTCTTGGCACAGGGGTGGGAGAAAAGCTTATTCCTACTCCAAATCCCTTTGCAGGCTGGCATATTGTACTTGTGTGCCCAGATATTCAGATTCCCACAGCATGGGCTTTTGAGGAATTGGATGAGCAGAGAAAAAAAATAGCAAAAAAAATTACAAATTGCTTGACAAAGACCCCTTGTCGGGATATTTCTCCGTTCCTGCACGGCACGGTTCTCAAAAACGATTTTGAAGAGATTATTTTTGAGAAGTTTCCCCAAATATATCACCTCTGTGATACGCTTCGGGAAAAAGGTGCTTATACGGCTCATGTCAGCGGAACAGGCGCAAGCGTATTTGGATTATTTTCCAACCTTGCAACTGCAAAAAGCGCAGCAGCAGTCTTTTCTGAAAGACACGTATATGTGCAGTCGGTATAGATGCAGGGGTGTAGCCAAGTTGGTAAGGCAACGGGTTTTGGTCCCGTCATTCGTGGGTTCAAGTCCTCCCGCCCCTGCCAGATTTTTTGCCAGAGTGCCGTCGCAGTGCTGCGGACGGCACTTTTTTTTCTGAACCTTTACGTTGGACACCCCAATGCATGGTAATCTTAGAATCCTGACGGGTACTTCCAACCCTGACCTGGCACATGCCATATGTAATCACCTTGGCAGCCGACTTACCCCTACCCTGTGTGAAACCTTCAGCGATGGTGAGATTCGTATTGAAATAGGGGACAATGTTCGAGGCGACGACGTTTTTGTCGTGCAGCCCACGTGCGCCCCGGTCAACTTTAATCTCATGCAGCTCTGCCTTATTCTGGATGCGCTGAAGCGTGCCAGTGCTGGCCGCGTCACCGCCGTTATTCCCTATTATGGTTATTCACGTCAGGATAGAAAGGTAAGCCCAAGAGCGCCTATAAGCGCAAAGCTTGTGGCAGATTTTCTTGTTGCCGCGGGTGTACATCGCATCATGACAGTAGATCTGCACGCCGGGCAAATTCAAGGTTTTTTCAATATCCCTGTTGATAACCTGTATGCCCAGCCGGTTATGCTTGATCACATCCGGCAAGTTGCAACAGATATTGTCATGGTCTCACCTGATGCTGGCGGTGTGGAACGAGCACGTTCCTATGCAAAGCGTCTTGGCGCGGGCCTTGCTATTGTGGATAAAAGGCGGGATCGCCCCAATCAAGCCACAGCCATGCATGTTATTGGTGACGTAAAAGACAAAACCGCCATAGTCATTGATGATATGATTGATACAGCCGGTACAATGGTCGCGGCGGGTAAGGTGTTACTTGAAAATGGCGCACGCGAAGTAATGGCCTGCACCACCCATGCTGTCCTCTCTGGGCCTGCTATGGAACGCCTGAATCAATCAGATTTTTCCCAAATTTTTGTTACAGATACTATTCCACTGGGTGAGAAAGAAAGCCAGTGCAATAAAATCAAGGTACTTTCCGTGGCCGGACTTCTGGCCAAGGCAATCCACAACATCCATACAGAATCCTCCGTCAGCGTGCTCTTTGTCTAAAAGAGTACTCTCCGTCAGCAACGGCAATTGTCATGGCTGAGGATATCAAGGAGAAACCCCATGTCTGATCGTATTGTTCTCGCAGCTACTGTTCGCAGCATCACAGGTAAAAATGCCAACCGTAAATTACGGGCGGCAGGTATTACCCCGGCCGTATTTTATTCCACAAATGGAGAGAGCTTTCCTGTGCAAGTAGCAGAAGCTCCCCTGCACCGCCTGTACTCCACAGCAGGGCGCACCACTGTATTTAGTTTGGAAGTTGAAAAAGACGGCAAAAAATCCACCTACCCCTGTCTTATTTGGGATGTGGAATACTACCCCACCAAGGCTCGTTTCCAACACGTAGATTTTTATGGTGTTGATCTTAACAAAGAACTCAAGATCCGCGTTCCTCTTGAATTTGTTGGTACAGCAAAGGGCACAAAAATCGGTGGTAAACTTGAAGTTTACCGTGAACAAATTGAAGTGCTGAGTAAGCCAACCACCCTGCCCAAAAAGATTGTTGTTGATATTGCCAACCTTGATATCAACCAGGGCCTGCGCATTGCTGACCTCATTATGCCCGAAGGCGTTCGCGCAAGCTTCGACGACAACTACGCCATTGTTACTGTCATCATCCCTGGCGCTGAAGACAAAGATTCCGACGGTAAATAAATGTAACTAGGCTATTGTATGATTACTGGAGGAAGAAACTCCAAGAGGCTGAGTCTCTTGAGTTTCTCTCTCCAGGCCCCCTTGCCTCTTGATCCGTAATTGGCATAGCGACAGACAAGGAAATATCCAAATAGCCTCATAAAAAAATGGCGGTACAGTTTTGCTGTACCGCCATTTAAATTACACACTAAATAAGCGTTTCGTGGCCGATTACTTCGTCAAAGCGCTTTTTTGCTCCAGTCGAGGACCGTCAAAGTCCACTCCCTTCGCAAAAGAATCGCTTTTCCTCGTCCTCGGCTCACGCTCCACTTATTTATATGGATAAGTTGCCTAGGCAACAGCCTGTAGCATAGCTTGTGCCTCAGGCTGCTCTGAGTATGCGCTCAAAGCACGGCTAACAAGCGCACTACGTTGTGTCGTATTTTTGCTTGCAACTTCCTGCTCTGCCTGACTCTCAATACGCCCTGCTTTGGCAGCAACCATATAATCCTGCCCGGAAGGACTTCCCGGAGCAAGGGCAGCGCTTTGGATGTTCTGAGCTTCTTTGCGGGTAGCTTCAGGGTCACCAGGAGTAGACTCAAGCCCCATATGCACAGATCCGCCAACGGCGTAGCGTTGACCGTCAGGGCCTGTTTGATATGTGAACTCTGGCCCACCTTGGGCTTGGCCACTAGCCGCCGTCATGTGTTCCTGCTCGTGAGCGCGTACTTCCTGATCCCGCGCTTTCAAACGATCCAAATTCTGACGCTCCTCAGGGGCAAGATCCTTTTCATCCTTACCAATGGTCGGCCCGGAAACCGTGCCTACACCATCCGGCATCCCCTGCATTGCATCTTCGTCCTTGCGTACAAGGTGCGAGCCGGTGCCAATGGCATACTGCTTGCCATCCGGCCCTGTCTGGTATGTATAGTTTTCACCAGCAACGGCCTCACCCTTGGCAGACTCACGATCCTTCACCTGTTGCTCACGCGCACGTAGTTTATCTACAGTGCGCTTGTCTGCTGCGGCGTCTTCAGCGTCTTCGTCTGCCACACCCGAAAGGCCGGTGAGGTCAGAAGATTTTTCCGCTGCACCTATGCGCGGAGTGACTCCGCTTGCCGGCAGGCTCCCTTCCTCATGTGGCACGGAAACCATTTTCACCCGTAATCGAGGTGGGCCTTGCGGTGTGGTCTGCTCATTTGTCGCATTGTGATTTTGCGATTCAGAATTTGCCTTGCCATCACGCCCGTATCCACCGGCGTTGTCTCCACGCTCCATAGAAGGCACACCGAGATGATTCACCACAGCCTGTCCCGAAAAACGGGAAGAATCCAGCGTGTTTGGTTGCATATCTCTAGAACTGGAAGAGGACGAGGACACACCCGAATCAGCTTGCCCTTGCACTCCAGAAGATTCAGCAGCGCTACCGGCACTCTGCGGCAATGCCGCCTGCAGCCAGCCCCTCGCAACTACATCAGCTTCATGCTGTTTCCCTATTTGCATATATGCCCTTTGCGCATCACGCAGTTACCGGCCCGCGCCGGAAATAAAAGACTACTCATAGCTGCCTATCGGCATTATACAGCATTACTTTAGAGTGTTTTTGCAATTATTATTAAAAAATGAACGCGATGATAAGAACGTCCGCCCGGCTCAAAGCCAAGCGGACGTTCTTCATTTTCAAATCTCGACAGGTTCAGCAATTTTTATCGTTATGAGCCAAATTCTGCCACACAAACGCAATTTCTACCGGCATGCTTTGCAGCATACAGCGCCATATCAGCACTGCGCACTGCCTGGGAAAGGACTTCACCAAAGTCTTGCGCCTCTGCCTGAGGAGGAACTTCAACAACACCGAGGCTTGCAGTGATGGGAATGAGGCCGGAGGTACACACTACAGGAGTTCCTTCAATTGCCTTACGAATTCGCTCTGCAGCGGCAATGCCATGCTTGCATTCCGCACCCGGAAAGAGAAAGATAAATTCCTCTCCCCCATAGCGCCCCATTACATCGTTTTGCCGTAAGCGCGATTGACTTACATTGGCCACATGCCTGAGAGCAATATCGCCTTCCGGGTGACCATAGGTATCATTAAAGCGCTTAAAAAAATCAACATCGAGAAAGGCAAGGCAAGCAGGCAAACCCGAAAGAGAGGTTATTTGCAACTCATGCTTTGCCACATCAAAAAAGGATCGTCGATTCAAAGTATCCGTCAGAGGATCGCGCTCCGCCAAATAGCGGTATTGGGCTTCACGGCGTTCCAGCGCACAAAGGGCCGAATTACGATGCTCAATCTCACGCGAGAGAGACTCACTCAAGGCGGTCAGTTCCCGTTCCTTGGCCTTCATAACAGTCAAGGTATTATGTAACTGCTCCACTAATCCATTAAAGGAATCGGAAAAATCACCCAAAAAATCAATTCGTTGCGTGAAGTCTCCCTTTTCCACCTGCCGAAGCTGCCAAAGCATGTGCCGCAGGTTCGCCTGCAAGGCTTTTAGCCTGCCGGCAAGAGCCCCGCGATACCGAATATCATGCGAAAAATCACCCACTGAAAACTCTGCGACCGTCTGCCTCAACCCTTTGAGATATTGGTATATTTCAATAAGTTGTGCATTATCCACCTGTTCTGGAGGCAGTTCAGGCTCTATAGAATCCCGCAACAGCTTCAGGATGAATGTAAGGACAGGTTGTAATGAGTCCGAAGACGGATCGCTCAAGGTCTCACCCCACTTTATTCGCGTCAAACCGGCAGGTGCGTGCGCCAGAAGACCAGCAATCAACTTCCTTTACATCGTAGGAATCGCCGGAAAACGCTTCAAGAATTCCTTTAATAAAACCTTCATCATAAACACAGATATGCTCGTCGTTGTCAGGCAGGCCAGAACAATCTAAATCCTCATCCACTACAAAGGTAAATTTACCATTATCGGCGTCCGCATTTTCCACACGAAAAATACCCACTCCCAACTCTTTAAAGCGCTCTTGAATTGTTTTCACAAGAATATTCAAGTCAGTTATTCCAGCACAATATCTTTCAAAAAAATGCTTTCCTGCAAGCACTCCCGAATCATAAAAAAGTGTGTCGGCAGCTTCTGTTCCATACCTCTGCTCCATCACATCTCGCATTGTAAATTGCAAAAGTCTATAAATTTCAATGCTTAAATTTTTACCTAAGCTTGGACGGGCATCATTAATGGAAACTCCAATAACATCCCAGCTAAAAGCATATTTACGTGGTGTCGTCATAAAAACCTCGTCTAGGTTAAAGCCATTGAGCAATTCATTTTATGAAAAATTCACTAAACTTACTACTAAGACCCACTGATAAAAAAGTGATATCTTGCAGTAACTAAAAAAGACATGTTTTTTAGCAAATTTTCATAATCTGTAGCGAGTTTTGAAAGAAAGGCCTGTTACACAATCGCTTGAGCCCGTTAAACAACAGACTCAAGCTAGTTATAAAGAGCTATCGGGGCTCCCTATAGAAAATATATTAATGATGCAATATAACATAAAAATCAATAATTATCTAGTCCTGACAGGCATAAAGTTCTCGAAGGAATGCATTCTGCAATACCCTACTCCTCCAACGAATACTCCCCTCGGCCCATGGCCTGAAGTAAGGCTATTCGCTGCTGTAGGCAATCTTCCAACCTGTATTTTTGTAAAACCGACACTCGCGCCTGCTTCCGTATCTGATAAAAATCCTGCGGCTTACTCAGGGCGTAGTCTATTTTTTCTACAAGGGCATCTTTATCAAAAAAGTCTACAAGAACACCATTTTCACCATCTGTAATGACCTCCTCCACAGGAGCTGTACGAGAACCGATAACCAGGGCTTCGCATGACATGGCTTCAAGTACAGACCAGGACAGTACAAAAGGGTACGTTAAATAAATATGGGCACTGGAAATGTTGAACAGCCGCTTGAGCGCAGGATAAGGAATACGCCCCAGAAAGTGAATATGCGACAGATCAAGCTGTGCGCCAACTTCTTTGAGATATCTGTCCTTGTAAAGCTCTCCATTAGGGAGAGCATAGCTGTAGCTTATGTCGGTGCCCCCCACAATAACTATGTGAGCATCAGGGTGCAGGCGCTGCACAGCGGGCAAGGCACGCAAAAAGGTATGAAAGCCGCGATACGGCTCAAGATTACGGGCAAGGTAAGTGATTATCTTGTCTTTTTTTCCAAGGCGCAGAGGGGGGGGCAAAGATTCAGCGCTCTGTGCTCCGCCATTCTCCGGTTGGGGCACCCCCTGATAAACCTCTTGCACAACTGCTGGATCAAGATCCTGCACATCGGCAACCAAAGTGCTTTCTCCTGGAGTGGCCTGCGGCTGCAAGACAAGCACAGCAGAGGGGTCTGGACACATGTAGGCTGTATCAATGCCCTCGTGAATAACCTGTATATGCTGCTTTAATGGTTTGGGATAGCGTGACCGTTGCCATGCAGTGGGGGCCAGCCCCACAGTCGCGTGCAAAATTGTCGCCACCTGAGCGGTATTGCGTAGTTCCACACCAAACATGAAATCCGGCGATTCCTTGAATTCAGGATCAAAGCCAACAGATCCCCCAGTTGGAGAAAAAAAGTACTCACACAGCACTAAAAGAGGCACCTTGGGAAAAACATTCCGAATGAACATTCCTTCTCCCCAGCCGGGATGTACGCCAATCACATCCGGCTTATAGCCTTTTTCCTGGAGCAGAAGTAAAATTCGTGCCACAGTGAGCCCGCGTCGTACCATCACATCCAGAGTAGCCAGATAGGGGTGCCCCCCCTGGGTGGTAACTTCTTTGGCGGACTCATAGCAAAGTGTCGTAATATTCGGCAACACTCCTCTTGCCTGAACACGGCAGCGCTCACCAATGCCAATAATTTCATTCTGTGGATCTTGCGCAAGATGCTGCGCTAAACGATAGAATTGAGCAGGAAAATTCTGATGGATAAAAAGAAATTTCATGTCACATCCATTTGAAATTACTGTCAGAGGTGTATTTAAAAAAAAGGGCATGCCGCGCTGTTTACTCGTAACGCTGCCGCTCTCAGTTGCAAGGGGATCTTGTGCAGCGCTTTCTATTGCACAATATTGTCAAACTTACAATAAGCCTGCTCATGCCATGCTCGTAAGTCCTGTGCAACAATACCTTCCATGCGTTCCGACTCCATAAACATCACATATACAAGCGCCAGTGTGGCATCAGCCTCCTCGGTACCTGCACACATGTCACAAATCTGCGCAGGCGGCACTGTTTCCAAAAGCCGCTCTGCGAAAAGCGTGGCCCATTTTTCATATAAAAAATCCGGTAACTGGGGAATTTTTCCTATCTGCTCACCAAGCTGTGCATCGGAAGCACTGGCAATCATCAGCTTAAGCACATCCCGCAGGGCCTCCTCCCGCCGCTCAGTGCTGTTAACAAAACGCCGCATAATAGCCTGCACAATTGTTTCTTTCATTGCCTGCTGCTCCTTGTTCATACCTTCTCCGTCACGGCTTTATTGTCGGCTAAAGATAGCCGGACAGTAATGATTTTATGCCTAAAAACTTGACAATTATATATGAATTATGACTTTATGCAAATTCTTACTAAAAAGGATGCCCTTCCCATGCTTACTCCCTGCGATACCATTGTACTCTGCAAAATTTTACTTACGCAAGACACGGAACGCCGCATCCTTCACGATGCCTGCATTGTCATTGACAAAGGCCTTATCATTGCCCTTGGATCGCAGGCAATATGCCTCCAATTTCAGGCAAAGCAAACCCTTAATTTGGGCAACGCTCTTGTTATGCCGGGGCTTGTTAACGCCCACACTCATGTTGCCATGACCTTCTTGCGGGGTCTTGCGGATGATCTTCCCCTTATGGACTGGCTCAACCATCACATTTTTCCTGTAGAAAAACACCTCACGGCGGAAATTGTTGAGCTAAGCGCCCTGCTGGGCTGTGCGGAAATGACCCGCACCGGCACCACCGCCTTTGCCGACATGTATCTGCTGGAAGAGAGTGTCTGCGCCGCCGTTGATACTGCCGGGATGAAAATGCTGGCTGGAGAAGTCGTTTTTGCCTTTCCCTCCCCCGCCTATGCCACAGTTGAGGCGGCTTTGGATCTTGTGCGCCGGCAGGTAGCGCGTTACAAGGCACACTCGCGCATTCGCATTGCCATCATGCCACACACTGTATATACGACTACTCCCGAAATATTATGCGCCTGCCAGGCCCTTGCGCAGGAGCTTGATATCTCCATGCATATCCACCTGGCTGAAACGCCTGAAGAAACAGCTCGCTGCGAAGTCCTTTTCGGCAAGCGTCCCCTTGCGCTCTGCCAGGAGACGGGGCTGTGCAATGCGCGTACCACCTTTGCTCATGTTGTGGATGTTACCCCCACAGAACTGAACAGTCTTGCCGCAAGCAAAGCCGTTATTGCGCATAACCCAAAAAGTAATATGAAACTTGCCTCAGGGGTTGCCCCTGTTTCCGCCATGCTTGAGCGGGGTATGCTGCCCGGTCTTGGCACAGACGGCGCCGCCAGCAATAACGCTCTGAATCTTTTTTCTGAAATGTCGGCCTGTGCTCTGTTGCAAAAGGTGCATAACAACGATTCCACCCTCGCTCCCGCCCAAACGGTACTGGATATGGCCACCAGGGGAAGTGCCGCTGCCCTGCATTGGGATGGCCTTGGCACCCTCACTGTCGGCGGCCCGGCGGATCTCATTGCCCTTGATCTTGATGCGCCGAACCTGCAACCCCTCTATAACCCCGTTTCCCATCTTGTCTATGCGGCATCCGGGCACGAGGTATGCTTCAGTATGGTAAACGGCGAAACCCTCTACCACAACGGGCATTTTTTACAAATAGACTACCCCACCGTTCTTGATGAAATTAAAAAACTTCAGCAATGGGTGCTCCGTAAACGTGGATAGCAATATGCCCCAGAACACTCACCCAAAGCCTTCGCCCGACGAGCATACAGCGCACCCTGTTATGGATAGATACCTTGAGCATCTGCTTATCCAGCGGGGCCTTGCCGAAAACACCCTTACCGCCTACACAACAGACCTTATCTCTTTCATTCGTTTTTTGACAGAGCGCTCCTGTGATCTTGAAGACGTAACTGAGGAGATACTCTTTCTATACGTTGTCTTTATTCGCCGCAAAGGTCTTTCCGGCAGAAGTCTTTCCAGGCATTTATCCACGCTGCGGGGTTTTTTTATTTTTGCTCGTGAGGAAAAAATACTCAATCACGACCCTGCCCAGTTTCTGGAAAGTCCCAAACTCACTCGCCCCCTGCCTACTGTCCTTACGCAAAAAGAAATGACAGCATTGCTGGCTGTTCCAGACATGGCAGACAAACTGGGAGTGCGTGATCGCACCATG
>JAVBJS010000063.1:0-4569 GCA_031546885.1 Desulfovibrio sp. | reverse complement strand
GGATAACAGGAAGAGTGTTGGGCAGGCTGCCAAAGGTGGCTTCTGCCTTGGCCAGAGCATCGGCAATCTCGACATTGCCACAGATGAGCAGCAGCATTGACTGTGGCTGATAGTACCGGTCGATGTACTTTTGAATGCCTTCGGAGGTAAAGGAACGGATGGTTTCTTCATAGCCAATAATGGGGTGCTGGTAAGCGGAATTTTTTAAGGCTGCCGCTTGTGCCATGCGAAAGAGGCGTTGCCCTGGGTTATCTTCTCCCCGTTGTAATTCCGCGACGATGACATCTTTTTCTTTTTCCAGCTCTTCAGGGTCAAGGGTGGGATGAAAGGCCATATCTTTAAGCACTTCAAGCCCTTGGCTCCAGTGTTCACTTGTCATATCCGTAAGGTATACGGTGTGGTCGAAGCTTGTGGCGGCATTGAGGTAGCCGCCGGTTTTTTCAATGGCAGTAGCAATGGCACCCTTGGGGTACTGGCTTGTTCCTTTAAAGACCATGTGCTCGAGAACATGGCTTATGCCTGCGTCTTTGGCGGATTCGTAAGCTGAACCGGCATGAACGTAAAGTCGTAGAGAAACCAGAGGGAAACGGTCATCTTTCTTGACAAGCACTGAAAGACCGTTGGACAGCTTGATGAGGGAAGTGTTGTTCATAGTGCCTGACGAAAGTTCACTTTGCAGAATTGAGGAAAGGGAAGCGGCTTTTGCGGGTGCTGGTGCCGCCTTCACTGACATGGGAATAGCTGGTGGTGCTGCTGTTTCTGTAGCTGTTGTGGCTGGTGTAACTATCGGTGTGACGGGAGGTGTAGCTATCGGTGTGACGTGAGGTGTAGCTGGTGATGCTGCGGGTGTTTCCGTCGTTGACGTTTCCGTCATTGGCATGGCTGCCGGAGTGGTGGGAGTCGTAACTGTGACGGGAGTTTCCCCTGTTGTCATGGGTGCTGCCCCTGCTGGAGCCGTTGCGGGCATGGCGGGTGTTTCCGCTGTCGGCATAGTGACCGGCATGGGAGTGGGTATTTGCTCAGGCGGGGTCGAGCTTTCTGCGGCAAAGGCAAAGGTGGCGCTTATAAAAAGGAGGCTTGCCAGTAACAGGGACGGGGTACGCATGAAAATCCTGCCTTGGTAAATGGGTAATAATGGAGAAATATTTGACGGAGGGGATTGGTATGGCTATTCGGTCTGTCGAACTTTTGTGAGCCGTATCCGGGTAAGGTCTGTGGAGTAGTCAACAGCTTCAAGGGCGGCAAGGCATAAGGCAAGGGGCGATATGTAGCCTGCTTCCCATGAAAATTCCAGTGTGCAGAGTCCGGTTTTTGTACAGTCGATGCTGGTTATGTAGGCTCTGGCATCCAGGCTTCGCATACCCTTTTTAGTTTCGCGCAGCCACGGGAGTGTTTTTGCCGCAGCTATGTTCTCCCATGCTGTACTGAATTCCGGGTATTCTTTTTCAGGAACCATGGCCTCCAGGGTATAGCCTTCATGCAGGGCATCGGCGCTTTTTTTCAGCAAGGGAAGGGCTTCCACATGGGTGACATGCATGTCTTTTGGGAGACCTATGTTGAGGGCTGTTGCTTCGAGGGGGAAATCTTCACGCAGGTAAACGGAAAACCATTCGCATTTGCTGTATACGCCCACCGGTAAGGCCCGTCCAAAGGAGATAAGCGGTAAGGGGTGGAAGCCTTGACTGAAAGCAAGAGGAATGGCGGCGCGCCGCAAGGTGCGTTCAAAAATGCTTTGCAGTTCGAGCTGGCTTAGGAAGGCCGCTGCGCCCTGGCGGGCATACCAAATGCGAAATTGCGCCGCTTTCTTGATGAGGTGCGGAGCTAACTCTGGCGGGGCTGCTTTGGCATTGTGCGAGGCGTCATATTTCTTTTCAGATTCTGGTGAGTCCGTATGCCGAACAACCACACGTTGGTATTGATCAAGGGTTACAGTATGAGCCTTTTGATCCCTCTGTGGCTTATTCAGCCTGTTGGCGTAGAGGGGGCCGTGCCCGTGGGGGATGTATAAGGCTGTGGGGGCTGCATCGGGCAGCGGGTCGAGCAGGGAGGGGCCTGCCTTGGTATCGCAAACGCCACATTGGTGGCAGTGGGTGTAGCGGCAGTCGGAAGTTGTTTTTTCTTGAAGAGCGTGACGAGATTCCCGCAGAAGGAATTCACGCGAAAGTCCGCTGTGCAGATGATCCCAGGGCAAGGGCTCGTCATGGGTGCGGGCGCGGGTATAGTCGGCAATGGTGAGGCCTTCCTCCGCAAGGGATTCGCGCCAAGGGTCAAGGGAGAACCCTTCCATCCAGCTTGTAAAGATAGCACCTTTTCGGTAGGCTTTTTCCACTACGTTGGCAAGGCGGCGATCCCCGCGTGAAAATACCCCTTCAAGGGTGCTCATTTCCGGCTCATGCCAGCGCAGCTTGATGCGCTTTTCTTTTCGTACCGCGTCTAGCAAAACGCCAACCCTTCGGCGTATTTCTTCCAGTGAAATCTGCTCTTCCCACTGAAAGGGGGTGTGTGGCTTGGGAACAAAGGGAGACACCGCTGCCGTTATCTGGAGCCGTTTGATGCCGGGGCCTGCCGCATCGCGTGCCTTGCGGCATAGTTCAATAATAGCGTGCAGATCTTCATCTGTTTCCGTGGGTAAGCCAATCATAAAATAGAGCTTTACCTGCTGCCATCCATGTTCAAAAAGCTTCTGAATGTGCAGGATAACCTCGTCTTCCGTGATGCCCTTGTTGATGACATCGCGCAGACGCTGGCTTCCGGCCTCTGGTGCAAGGGTTGCTCCAGTACGGCGAATGTGCGACATGCGTTCCATAATGCTGTCATCAATAGAGCCGACACGCAGCGAGGGAAGGGACATGGAAACCTGATCTGCCGTGCAGCGGGTTACCGCATTGGTGAAGAGTTCTTGCAAGGCGGAAAAATCACCTGTGCTTAGTGAAAGAAGAGAAATATCATCAAATCCTGTGCCGGAAAGGCATTTGTCCAAAAGCTTTTGCAGTTCTTGTGTGCTGCGCTCGCGAGCAGGACGGTAGATACTCCCAGCCTGACAGAAGCGGCAGCCACGGGTGCATCCTCGCCCTATCTCGAGGGCCAGACGATTATGCACGGCCCCAAAGGGAATGGGTTGTTGGTGCGGATACAGCGCTGTATCCATATTGGGGATTACCCGGCGAGAAACATGGGTATGGTGGGCTTGTAGGGGCCGCAGTTGATAAAAAGGAGGAGAGGTAGAGGGCTTTTCTTCAAAAAATTCAGGAACGTAAATCCCGGGAATGCGGCTTGCAGCCAGGAGCAGGCTGTAGCGATCTTGCTGGTTTTTGCGCATGGTCTCTATGCACGCGAGGAGCTCTGGCAGAACTTCTTCTCCTTCCCCGAGCACCATAATGTCCATAAAAGGAGCCAGAGGCTCTGCCGCAAGGGTACAGCCACCTCCTGCCACCAGAAGAGGCCAGGGGCGTCCGTTTGCCTGGGGCGTTTTTCGTTGTTCTGTGCGGAGGGGAATATGTGCAAGATCAAGCATGTACAGGATGTTTGTGTAGCAAAGCTCATGCGTTACGCTGAAGCCTATAACATCTGTTTCTCCAAGGGGCGTGTCGTGCTCAAGGGTTGCAAGGGAAACCTTACGCTGTTGTAACAGCGCACCTGCCTCCCGGCACGGGGTGAACACCCGTTCTGCAAGCCAGTCGGGGTGTTCATTGATAATACTATACAGGATTTTTTGCCCAAGGTAGGACATGCCCACTTCGTACATGTCTGGAAAGGCCAAGGCAACGCGGAGGGATATTTTTTCCCTGTTCTTATGGACGCTTCCTTCTTCAATGCCCACATAACGGCTTGGCTTGGGTAAAAGGCTTAACAGTTCGCGCATGAAGGATTATTTACCCCGCAACAGGCCGGAAACAGAGGAGCTTGCTCCAGAACCCTTTAAGTCAAGACCACCAAGGCCACCAGAGGCAAGGGTAATGTTGGAACAGGCTTCAAGGTATTTTGTTTTCAGTTCTTCGGGGCAGTTTTTGTAACTGAAGAGCACATGTGAGTTGGAGATGGCCCCGGAAAAAGCGTTTTCAAAGGGGTAGCCGTAGGGCATCAACATCATTTGAACGCTTTGTTGCGTGGGAATTGTTTGTAGTATAGCAGGATCATTGAGCATATTTGTTTCTGCGTCAAATTTTGCAATGACAATCTCGCCCGTGACAATCTTGACCATACGGATATCATACGCCATAAAAACTCCTTTAATAGTAGATCTCTTAAAAATATGTGCGTAGGGACAATGTGTCAAGGGTTTCAATTTGTATATTTGCTGCACGCCTGAGCTATGCACAGGGTAGCGTGTTTTTCTTGTTTTGTTGGGTAATTACTGCGTAATTGTAATATATATTGTACAATAAATTTAAGATTATAGCTGCTTAACTCAGAACTTATTCATAAATAGAGTTCGTTGCACATTGCAACGAACTCTGGCGATTGCGCAGCAAGCGCCCGCAAGCGGACAGCGCAGCGTGCCTTTCTTTCAAAATTCGTAGCGGATTTTGAAAGCTTGTTGGAAAATTATGTCTTATTTTTCAGCAAGAT
>JAVBJS010000153.1:0-13012 GCA_031546885.1 Desulfovibrio sp. | reverse complement strand
TTGAAAGCTTGTTGGGAAATTATGTCTTATTTTTCAGCAAGATAAAACGATACATTTTCTTATCCAGTGAAGATAAAGAGAAAGGCACGCTGCGCTGTTCGCTTGCGAGCACCTGCTACGCAGTTGCCAGAGGCCATTGTGTAATGGCCTCAAATAAGGAGAGCGTGTGGCAAGAGCAAGGAAAATGGTTTTTTTGCGGAGGGAGTGGACTCTTATGTCCTCGACCCAGAGCAAAAAAGGCATTTGACGCAACTATTGACCGCGAACATCCTTATTTATGGATAAGTTCTAAATTCTTTGAGCTTCTCTCTCCCTGTAGCTGTATGAAATATGCAGGCTATTGCCGTTTGCGTTTTGGGGGGACGGCTTTTTTTCTTTCCGAATGCGGCTGGGCTGCGTGTGGCCGGGGGGCATATGTTTTTGGGGCAGGTTGACTCACGGGATTGCTCCGCCATTCCACCATGAGAGCGCATGTTTTGCCGTCTCGCGTATCTTGTGGCGGCCAAACAACAGGGACGGCAGCTCCAGAGGGAATGCGGGCCGCATCCATAACAAGGGCAAGGCCGCGAGAGCAGCAGGCGTAACGCCCTGGTTCTTCGTAACCGGGCAGGCGTATCATGCCGGAAATGACTCGCAGGTTACTTTGAGACTCCATGGGAGGAGATTCCTCCCTGGAGCTGTGCGAGCCGTGCCTGGGGGGAATTGATCGGGAATGTCGCGGGGCTGGAGCGGCATTGTGATCTTCCTGAAGGATTTCTTGATAGAGAGCCTCCAGGGCGTCGAGGGAGTTGTCAGAAAAATCATGAGCGTCATATGCATCTGGCGCGCCCAGCATGGCCTCGGTGTCATCTGCATCATATGCGCCATGCGCAGGAGTGTGTTGCTTTAACGCGGCAGAAGAGAGCGATTGCGGGCGCTGCAACAACAGGCAGCTTATGGCAAGGCTGTCTTTTTCCAGATTGGCTTTTTCGCTGAGGTCACGCAGTGCTGTGGGGGCATCATGCGCCGGATGAATAAAATGACACCACCCGGAATACGAAGGAGAGGGGGGATAAAACCATTGCTGATCCATGGCAGGGCAGGGATGAGAGTGCGGGCAGGGAGCAAGCACCTGAAAGCCGCTGTGCAGGCCGCCTTTTCGGGCAAGGCCTACCATTTTTCCGCCAAGACGTGTGCCTGGCTCCAGCGCAAAAAAATATCCGGCAGGGGCCAGCTTCGTGAGGGCCAGCTTCATAAAGGCGTGCATGCGTTCTTCCAGCGTGCCGCGCCGTGGGGTAGGAAGTTCGTTAAGAACATTACCAGCGAAAACAGCGGCGAGGTTTCCTTCGTTTTTAGCAAGAGCCGCGTCAAGGGGAGCGCGTAGTAATTCCACTGTCCAGGGGCTTTCCGCACCGCTCAGGGTTTGCAGAATTTCCCGGCCTATTTCCAAGGGCCGCGTGGCAACATCGCAACAGATGAAGTGAAGCGGCACAGTGCGCAGGTCAGGCCGAGAACACCACAGGGCCAGAGGGAGAGTGAGAGGGCCGCTGCCGATATCAAGAATGCGCGAGCCTGCCTGAAAATTCATGGGCAAAGTAGGCAAGAGCCAGGAGAGGCGATAGAGATTCCAGGGAAGAAAAAAATGCAAATAGGCTGAAATAAAGCGCGGCGTCATCCAATAGGAATGCCCAAGCATTCCACGTTCTGCTGTGAGAAGACGCGAAAGATCCCGTATAGCAAAAGGCAGGTCGGCCTGGTGCGCGGAGGGGATGGGGAAGGCGCGTTTGGCGGCTTTTAAAACAGCGGTAATATCGTCTATACAGGAAGGAGCAGGGCGGGAAAGAAGATTTTGCACGGGTGAAACCATTGTGAGTAATTACAGGATAATAGTGAGAGAAATTTAATACTGAAATAGTTTGGAATGCTATTGCCTCTGGCGGCCAAAGGCCCAGAGGCCCTTTGGAAAACCCACTTTAAGGCTACAATAGTTCCTGTGCAAATATAGCAAGTGGACTATTTCAAAAGTAAATTGCTCTGGATTTCCAAAGGGAGAATTCATTCTAGAGGCAGGCGCAAGCTGGCGGGAAATTATGCTTTCCAGCCAGCTTGCGGCAAATATTATTAGATATACCCGCGAATGGTAGCCAGCAGGAAGCCTACAATGCATGAAGAAACAACGCCAATGGCACCGGGGAGAATGAAGCTGTGGTTGATTACGAACTTGCCTATGCGGGTTGTCCCGGAGCGGTCAAAGTTGATGGCAGCCAGATCGCTAGGGTAGGTGGGCAGGATGAAGTACCCATAGCAGGCTGGAGCAAAGGCGACAATAAGGCCTGGATCAATGTTTAGCTTAAGGGCTACAGGCACAAGTGCTGAAAGGGCTGCCGCCTGAGAGTTTACAAATTTTGAAATAAGAATCAAAATAAGCGCATAGGCCCAGGGTTGTTCTTGGACGAGCTGCGGAAGAAATTCTTTCAGTTCATTCAGGTGGGCGTCAAAAATAGTGTCTGCCATCCAGGCAATCCCGAAAACAGCCACAATAGCTATCATGCCGGAGCGAAATACTTCGTTTTTAGACACTTTGGCGGCATCCGTGCCGGTAACAACAAGAATAAGAGCCCCTGCCAGCATCATAAACATTTGGATGCACAGCACCATAGAAAGATAGACGTTTTTGCCGTTTTTCACACCAATGACAGGGCGTAAGCTTTCAAAGGAGCCAAGAAGACCCACTATCGCAATGGCGCCAAGAAAGATCCACATGGCAGTCCAGGAGGATGAGGGTAAAACTTTACCAAGCAGGCTATCCGTATCTCCATATACATATTGCTTGTTTTCTGGAATAGCAATGAAGTTTTGAAATTCTGTGTCGTCAGCCAGTTCCTTGCCGCGTCTCCAACTGAACAGCCCTATCATGAGCACGCCCACAACGGTTGACGGAATGGTGATACTGAGAAGATCTGTAAAGGTAATTGTTTTTCCGGCAACGGGATACAGGGCCAGCATGGCTACCAAGGAGCCCACAGCTACGGAAACGGGGCTGGCGATAATGCCCATCTGCGCGGAAACAGAGCAGGCCGCCATGGGGCGTTCCGGGCGAATGTTGTTTTTTATGGCAACGTCATAAACGATGGGTAAGAGTGTGTAGACCACATGCCCGGTACCGCAGATCATGGTTAGTCCGGCGGAAACCACGGGAGCGAGCATGGATATATAGCGGGGGTGCTTGCGCAAAATGCGCTCGGCAATTTGCAGCATAACATCAAGCCCGCCAGAGGCCTGCAAGGTGGCAGAGGCGGAAACCACCGCGAGGATGGTAAAAATAACGTCTACGGGCGGTTTTCCTGGAGGGATGTTGAAACCAAAGGCCAGAATAACAAGGCCCACGCCCCCAAGGAGTCCCAAGGCAATGCCGCCTTTTCGCGCTCCGTAAAACAGGCAGGCTAAAACTAAAGAGATTTGTAAGGCAAACATCACGGTAGCACTCATAGATCCTCCGGTTTATCGTGATAGATAAGTCATCTGCTCAAAGCATTTCAATTTTCAAAGAGGGTACTGAAGGCGTCTGCTGACGCATCTATCAGGCTATTCAACTATGAACTTATCCATAAATAAGCGTTTCGCGGGCAAGTGCTTCGTCAAAAATATTTTTTTGCTCCGGTCGAGTACCATCGGAGTACACTCCCTCCGCAAAAAAAATGTCTTTTCTTCGTTCTTGCCGCGCGCTCCATTTATTTATGGACAAGTTCTATGTCATAACTACATTACTTAGAGTGTCATAACTACATTGATTAAAGTGTAAAAACTATCGGTCAATATCGGTTTTTTGGAATTGCCAGCGGCAGAGAGCGTTGAAGATATTTTGACGGCGTCCTTTGTGTCCTTTGCACATAACTGCCAAATCTTCCATAACATCACTGCGTCGCGTATGCCCGGCAGAGGGGCAGGGGTTGCTCCATACGGGCAGCTCCCATTGTTCCACAGCTTTGGCAATAAGTTTTTTTTCCACCAGCATGAGGGGGCGAATGACCATAAGTTTACCACCAAAAAAAGCCTCTTTCATGCTCATGCCTTCCACTCTCCCTGTCTCAAAGAGGTTCATGAGAAAGGTGGAGGCCAGGTCATCGGCATTGTGCCCAAAGGCAAGGTGGGTAAGATTGTATTCATCGCAAAGCTCAAAAAGCCGCCGCCGGCGCAGCATGGCGCAATAAAAGCAGGCGGAGCGCTTGCGATTCTCCGGTGAATGGGCACGGGGGCCGTGGTCTGTGGTTTCCACATGCCCGGCAACGCCGTTCTTTTTAAGCCAGGCGAGAAGAGGGGCGTGGCTTAAATCATCAAATCCAGGGTTGACATGCAACGCCATGAGATTAAAAGAAAAAGGAACAATGCGCTGGCGGATGAGCAGGGTTTGCAGTAGCACCCAGCTATCCATTCCTCCTGAAACGGCAACCCCTACCCGCGCACCATCGTGCAGCATCTGGGTGGATTGCATCAGCTTGCCGGCAAGGCGGACACAGCGCTCTTGCGCATACGTAAATGATAATCGTGACATAGGATGATTCTACCTTGCACTCCTTAAGAAATCAAGCTGTGAAAAATACAAAAATCACTATAGATAGAGGGTTATCGGCTGCCGTCGAAGCTTCTGTATCAACAGCCGTTGAGGCGGTTGGGCCTATTGCCGTAGCGGCAGCTACTGAGGCGGTTGGGTCTATTGCCGCAGTTCCACCTTTGCCGTTGGGGCGAGATTTTCCCTGGCTCGCTCCCCTGGCAGGCTTTTCCGATCTTCCCTTTCGGCTGCTGTGCCGTGAAATGGGTGCAGCCGTAGCCTGTACGGAAATGGTCAGTGCCAAAGGTCTTGTCTTTGGCTACAGGCAGGGTGGAAAGGGGGGTGCCGCAACCGATGATCTTGTGAGCACCGTTGCGGAAGATACTCCTTTGGTGGTGCAGCTTTTTGGTGCCGAGAAAGAATATTTAAGTGAGGCTGTGCGAATTTTGCAGGATCGGGGTTTTTGCTACTTTGATCTGAACATGGGTTGCTCTGTTCCCAAAGTAACCAAAACAGGAGCAGGTGCCGCCATGCTCAAGGATACGGCAAATGCTGTTGCTGTGGTTGAGGCTATGGTTGCCGCCGCGACAACGGGTGTGGTGGGCTGCAAGATTCGCCTTGGCTGGGATGTGCCTGTTTTTATGGAGCTTGGTCAGGCCCTGGAAGAGGCAGGTGTTGCCTGGCTTACGCTGCATCCCCGGTATGCGCGGCAAGGCTTTAGCGGAACACCACACTATGAGGCTCTGCAACGGCTTGCGCAGGCGAGAAGTATACCCATTCTGGCAAGTGGCGACCTGTTTCAGGCTAGCGATGCGGTGCGTTGCATGCAGGAAACGGGTGTGGCTGGTGTGATGTTTGCGCGGGGAGCCATGGGGAATCCGGCAATTTTTTCAGAATACAAGGCGCTGATGAATCCTGCCTGCTCGCCCTCCGCGCCTGTAAATCTTTTGTCTCTCATTCGGCGGCATGCCTTGTTGGCGCAAGAGCTTACCCCCGGTAAGCCGGGACGAAAAGGCTTGAGCCCTGCCTTGCTTAAAATGCGGACTGTAGTGCCGCGATATGTTAAGCATTTGCCGGGAGCGAAACAGTTGCGCCTTGCCTTGGCTGGGTGCGAAAGCTGGGAGCACCTGGAAGCTATTTTACATGCGTTTTTTATGGAAGATCAGGGTAGCTGACTATGAAATAAGTTCGTTGCACACTGCAACGAACTCTGGCGATTGTGCAATGGCCTCGAAATAGTTTGAAAATCGAATATACCTTTTGTGGCGCTTATGAAAGCAATTTCAAAAAGGATTTTATCTCTTCAAACACAGCAAAGCCTGCCCATAAATACATATTTTGCCGCCACATCCTTAGCTGTAATATTTTTTTATTGAGCATACTATGGATGCTTAAGTAAAAGATATTACCCGGATCTGACGAGCTCGTTATGTATTTATGGACAAGCTCCAGACAAGCTCTTGGTATGACAAGCCTTACGCCGCAGCGGAAACAGTTTTGAGTGCGTTGGCGGCTTTGGCTAAACGAGAAATTTTGCGGGCTGCCTTTCTCCAGTGGATGGCGCCTTTGGTGGCTGCTTTGTCCAGTGTGGAGGTGGCGCTTACAAGGGCTGAAGATGTTTTTTCGCTGTCTTTTTCAAGAACAGCGGCGCGAACAGCTTTGACTACATTTTTGATACGGGTACGTGCAGCGCGGTTGCGGGCAGCCTTTTTCAGACTCTGCTTATGACGTTTAATAGCAGATTTATGGTTAGCCAAGGGAATCCTCCAAGTGCTTTAATCTTACAGATGTGCGGGTATTCTTATACTGCCAGTGTGGTTTTTGCTCTCTCTATGGAGAAAGGCCAAGCGCTGTATATAGTCGCCGCAGGCCGGGTTGTCAATATAAAAATGAGTTTGCTGCGCTGCTCGCTTGCGGGTACCTGCTGCGCAGTTACCGGAGGCCATTGTGCAATGCCCTCAAAGTGGAGATCAAGGTCTTCAAGCTCTTGGGTTTTTTCTTCAGATATCTGCCTGCACTATACAGGCTAAAACTCGATCCCTTTGGTGGGGCCTCTTCCATCTCTGAAGGCGTGCTTTATTTCGCCCATTTCAGTGACGATATCCGCTTCGTCCACAAGCCAGGGCGGGGCTCCGCGCCCGGAAAGAACAAGGAAAACGCGGCGTTCTCTCGCCTCTGCCGCAATGGCGCGTAGCTCTTCTTCGGTGATGAGGCCGGAACCAAGGGCATAGAGCGATTCATCCAGCACCAGCATATCTACAAGAGCGAGCTGCGCTTGCGCAAAGGCAAGTACGGAAAGCGCCGCTTCCCGGTGAGCGGGGCGCTCCTCTTCTTTACGAAAAAAGCCGCACCCGCCAGCATAGAAAGCGGAGCCCAGGAGGGCGGCGCATACAATCTGCTCACCCGCCTGCTGGGGCCGCTTCATGAATTGTCCAAAGGCAACCCGTAAACCTTGCCCATGTGCGCGTATGGCTTGCCCTACAGAAGCACAGGTTTTTCCTTTGCCGTTTCCGGTGTAAATGAGGAGCATAGTATTTTTCTTGAGAGTTTTTTGTTTTTTTGCCTGAAAGCTTACCTGGAAAGCTGAGGTCTAACAGGAGACCATGCACACCGCAAGTCCCCCTGTGGAAGTTTCCTTGTACTTGGCGTTCATGTCTCGCCCTATTTCCAGCATGGCCTGAAGGGCATCATCATAAGAAACTTTGTGCGCTGCGGGATTTTCGTTGGAGGCAATGAGGGAGGCGTTGTAGGCTTTTACTGCGCCCATGGCATTGCGTTCGATGCAGGGAATTTGCACATATCCCCCCACCGGGTCGCAAGTAAGCCCGAGGTGATGCTCAAGGGCGATTTCTGCTGCGTTTTCAACAACCCGGGGCGAATAACCATGGGCGTGCGCCAGCAAGGCGGCTGCCATGGCAGAGGCTACGCCGATTTCGCCTTGGCAGCCAACTTCGGCCCCGGCAATGCCAGCATTCTGTTTGGCAATGAACCCCATGAGGGTTGCCGCCAGCAAGCCCTTGCGCTGTGCCGCCTCATTGAGGGAAAGATGCTCCTCCATGAAAACGAGGGTTGCCGGTACAACTCCCGCTGCGCCGCAGGTTGGGGCGGTTACGATGATATGCCCCGCCGCATTTTCCTCTGCGGCTGCATATGCGTATGCGTTAAAGCGGCATAATTTTTCATCAAAGGAGCGTAGTGATTGCGCCCGCTCCAGCAGTACCCTCGCTTTGCGCTGTAAGCCCAGCGTTCCGGGCAAGAGGCCGGATGCCGCACAGCCGCGATGCACGGTGTCTTTCATGAGAGTTAGCAGGCTGGTGAGTTTTTCAAGGATTGCCGTGGGGGCTAGGCCGGTGATGGCGGTTTCGTTTTCCAGTAGAAATTCGTCAATGGTGAGTCCGCTTGCGCGTAAACAGGCCTGAAAATCTCTGGCATTGGTATATTTGTAGCGTGGCAGGCCGCGCTTTTCTGCGGTCCAGCCCTTCCATTGCAAAAAACCTCCCCCCACAGAATAATATTCGCGTGACGCAAGAATGTGGTGCTGGAGAGTATCCTCCAGGGAAGTTGCAGCCAGAGCGGGTGTGGGCGCTGAAGGCTGGGCTGCTGTTTCGGGTGCCGCTGTGGGATAGGGGATGTCCAGCAGGTCTATGAAAAGGGTATTGCTGTATGGGAAGTTGTGCTGCACGGGGCCAAACAGGATGCTATTTTTTCCAAGCGGAATGGAGATGCCGTTGCAGCGCAGGCTGCGCTCTGCCGAAGGCATGTCCCAAAGCTGTGCCAAAAGAGCGGGGGGGCAGCTTTCTGGTTGATTGCCCATGAGGCCCGCAATGACGGCCTTGTCTGTTCCATGGCCGCTGCCGGTGGCGGAAAGGGAGCCCAGAAGCCGCACCCGGATTCCCCTGGCCCGCGCAAGGAGCTGTGGGGGGAGCTTTTGCAGGTGCTGGAAAAAGTCGTACCCGGCCTTCATGGGGGCGATGGTGTGCGAGCTGGATGGCCCAGGCCCTGCTTTTAACAGGTCGAAAATGGAGAGGCAGATGGGTAAAGACAAGGGGCGCATGAAATTCTCCCATGGGGTCAGGTTCAGAGCGGGGTGCTGTCTGTTCTTGGCCGATTCTAGGCTCTCCCTTACAGGATAGCAGAGGGTGGGGTGTTTCAGCAAGGGCTGGGTGAAGACCTGTAGCAGTATAGAGCGCTTGCGCGCATTGAAATAAAGAGTGATGTTTTGCAAGGGGTTCCGTTATGTCTTCTTTGATCTGCGGGTTGCAATATATCGGGAAGCAGGCTAAAGTCGAATAAATTTATCTGACTTGAGAATCTATATAACCGTAAGCCCGCCATATACTATGAATACTACCTCCTCATGTTTCCGTGCAAGGTTTGTCTGTTGTTTACTTCTCTGCATCACCCTTTTTGGCGTTGCCGGGTGCGACAAATTTATGGGCACTTCGCCCTCGTCCGGGGGAGGTGGCGCACCGCAAGCGCTGACACAGCTGGATGAAGCGAAACAGGCTCTCTCCAAAGGAGATTATGCCAAGGCTGAGGCAAAGGCGCAGATTCATAGTCAATCCGCCAAGTCATCGCAGGAAATAGCAACGGCTTCGCATATTCTTGCTATTGCAGCTACCAAGAACAACCACCCCAACGTGGCCCTTTCTGCCCTTGAGCGCTGGCGCACTGTGGTAACAGGAGTGGATGGGGAAAAGAAATGGCAGGATGCCTGGTGCCTTGCTACGGAAAAACTTTCGGCACGAGAGGCGCGTAACCGTGCTAACGAACTGTATCGTAATACCGCGTATTCACTGAATGCCCGGAATGTTGCTGCCATCGTTCTTGCCGTGCGCCAATGGAAGGAAAATGAAGTAGGCGAAAGTCTTTCAACCCTTGAAGGTCTCTATTCTGCCAGCACTGCTCAGGGCAAGGTGGTATTGGAAAATCGTCTGGCCACACAGTTGGACACCAATTCTGGAGCTTCCACAGCGGTGGGAGCCATTACCCCGGAGCAGATAAACCATTATCCGTATAATATTATCCGCATAGACCAGTTGCGCCGCGAGAGCCAGACTCCTGCCAATCGAGCCGCAGCCCTTGCAGCCCTCGACGCCCTTGGCAAACAAACAAAGCTTGCCAACCCCGCTCTTATTAAGGCAGCCCCGTCCGCTTCCGATCCGATTGAAAATATGTTCCCCGCGGCGGTATCTACCACTCCGATAGCATCCGGGCCCATTGCCGGGCACCCCATTGTTCTGGCTTTGCCGCTGACCGGGCAGTTTGCCAATATAGCTACAAAAATAGCTGCGGGGGCGGAACTTGCCTGTCAGGAGCTTTCCAAGGCGGGTTCAACCTTCACCCTGGTGGTTGTGGATACCAACCAGCCGGACTGGGTGAGCCGTATTAACGGATTGCCTGCGGACGCTTCCATTGTGGGGGGGCCATTACGCTCTTCTGATTACAGCACTGCCAAGGCGCAGGGGCTTGTTTCCAAGCGGGCTTTTTTCACCTTCCTTCCAACCCTTGAGGGTGATGACGAAGGCAGATCTGCCTGGCGGTTTTTTGCAAGCCAGACGGATCAGGTCAATGCTTTGCTTGCCTTTACGTCAACCCTTGGCATTAAGGGTTATGCTGCCTTTTACCCGGATGATTCCTACGGACAGCGCATGGCTTCCATTTTCAAGGATCGTGCAGGTTCCATGGGGGCAACGGTGCTTTCCGCATCGTATCCTCCTCGTGATCCGGCCGCGTGGTTGCGGGCAGTGGGGAATCTGCTGACCAGCAATAAAAACTCAGCCCATGCTTCTGCTGCAACATTTCAGAGCATATTTCTCCCAGATTCGTGGAGAAGCATGGATACCATTGTTCCCAATATTTTTTCCTATAATGAAACGCGGCAGGTATTGCTTGGCTCTTCCCTGTGGGAACAAGGCCTTGGCAATCAGCCTTTGGCAACGCCACAGCAGTATGCCTTGGCTATCTTTCCTGGTAGCTGGAATGCTGCAAAGCCGACTGCGGAGGGTGAGCGCCTGCGGAGCTTGATGCAAGGGGCGGGCAAGGGACAGGCGGATTTCTGGGCAGGCCTTGGATATGACTTTGCTCGTTTTGCCGCCTCGGTGCAGATAGCGTCTGGCTGGTCTGCCAGTTCGGTTAATGCTGCGTTGCAGGGAACGAGCATGACATTTAGTACGGCTCCCATCCGTTGGAACAGCTCAGGAAAGGCAGAGGCGCAGCTTTATCTCTTCACTCCCGCAGCCGGCGGCGGTATGGCTCCTCTTGATGAAGCGGCCTTCCGTAGAGATTTCAGCGCGGCATGGAAGTGAGTGTAGGGTATATATGCAAACTTCTGTAACGCAATTGCGCACCACCGGCGTTGATCTTGGCGGATTGATGACGGTTCTTGGCAGGCACCTTTATTCCACCCCTATTGTGGCTTTGCGCGAGCTGGTGCAAAACGCCCACGATTCTATTGTGCGGCGTCGTTTGGAACAGCCGGAATGGTTGGCAGCTTCCTCTGTGGATTCCGCTGAAACTGGTTCTGTTGTAAGCCCTGCCTTTGGCGCTGCGCCCACGGAAGATGCAGAAAAGAATTGCGCTATGGCCGAGGCTGCGCTTTTTTCGTCCAATCGTATCACGGTTCATTGTGATTCCGTTAAAGGGATTATTCGCGTTGTTGATACTGGAGCTGGGCTTACCGAACATGAGATTCATACCTACCTTGCTACTGTGGGGGTGGGCTATACTCGTACCCTGCGGGAAAAGGATGACACCTCCGGGCTCATCGGCATGTTTGGTCTTGGCTTTTTGTCGGCCTTTGTGTTGGCAAGGGAAGTGGTTGTCACTACCACTTCGTATCAGGATCCTGATGTGGGGCTACGTTATCAATCGTATGATGGACAGCGATATTCCGTAACGCACGTTGCGCCTCGCCCGGTCGGTACGGAAGTGGCCCTGTTTTTGCGAGATGACTTCACTGTATTGGCGGAGGAGGGTGTTTTACGGCGGGAATTATTGAGGTATTGCGCACTGTTGCGTGAGCCTGTGTACATTGGAAATGACAAGGAAGCATTGAATCCGCATCTTCCCCCCTGGCGGGAGGAAGAAGGCAATACCCTGGAACATCCTGTACGGCTTCGGCGTAAGCGGATGGATTTTGCCCAGCGTTTTGACACTATGTTCGATCCCGTATGTACGTTGCCAGTGGTGCCTTCTGTGCCTTTACTTGCCGGTGAGAGTGATGCGATCGGGCTTTTATGGGTGCAGTCGGGGGGAACCTACGGAACGAGTGATAATCGCCAGCTTTCTGTTTTTTGTCGCGGTATGCTGCTGGATGATGATGCCCGTGATCTTTTGCCCCCTTGGGCGGGATTTATCAGTGGAGTAATTGAATCTGACAGATTAACACCCACAGCAAGCCGGGAGGCCCTTCAGCGCGACAACCTGTATTATGCAACGCGCCAGGCCATAAGTGAGGCCCTTATTGTGGGGCTTTCCAAGGTGGCGGAGACGCAACCGGAAGCATGGCGGCGTGTGTTAACCCGACATAATGAAGCTCTCTTGGGGGCTGCGCTTTGTGATGAGCGACTTTTTTCTCTCCTGGCGGACGCTGTGCGTATTCCTACATCACAAGGGGATGTGCCGGCCAGGACACTGAAAACATCTAAGGGTTCAGTTAATGTCATGCTTGGCTCACAAGGCGGGTTTGAAGACATGTTATTTCGCGTCTTGCGCACTCCTGTTGCGCGGGGCGAGCGGTATGCTGTTGTTCCCTTTTTGCGTAAGTGGGTGCAGAAGTACGGAGGAGTGCTGGTGGAGTTGGGAACTTCGCAAGGCAATCGCCGCCTTTTTGCTGAGGAGAAGCTGCCGGAATCAGAAATAGCCTTTTTACGTCAGTCTCTTGCCCATGAGGAGCGGTGCATTCCTGCCCGTTTTGCCCCTGCGGAACTACCGTTTGTTGTTGTACCCGACAGAGAAGCCTTGCTCAAGCGCCTCTTGGAAGAAGATGACACTGACAAACGCATATCCACAGCCGCCTTGCGCCTTGCCCGTAATTTTACCGCCGCCTTTGATGATTCAACGGTATCCAATCTTTATCTTAATCTCGATAATATTGCTGTGGCGGCTCTTTTGGATCGCCATAGGCAGGGATTGGAATGCGCGCAGATGGCTGGGATGCTTAAATCCCTGAAGGTCATAATGGCTGGTAATGATGAGAGCTTTGATGGGCAAAATTTGCATGAGTCCTTGGGGCTGATGTGCTCCTTGGTGGCAAATTATCGGTAAGCATTTGTTGTGCAAATGTGTCGAGGCCATTGAACAATGGCCTCTGGCAACTGCGTAGCATGTGCCAGCAAGCGTGCAGCGCAGCGTGCCTTTATTTCAAAGCAGCTTCTGCTTTGAAATCATTCGATAAAAATTATGTCTTCTCTTGGCATTTAGCTCTTAAGAGCCTTCGGAAGACTTTTTAAGGGAAGACTAAACTGAATTTGCTGTATTGTG
>JAVBJS010000038.1:0-22479 GCA_031546885.1 Desulfovibrio sp. | reverse complement strand
TGGGAAATTATGTCTTATTTTTCAGCAAGATAAAACGATACATTTTCTTATCCAGTGAAGATAAAGAGAAAGGCACGCTGCGCTGTTCGCTTGCGAGCACCTGCTACGCAGTTGCCAGAGGCCATTGTGCAATGGCCTCGAGTAGAGAATGGGGTAGGTGACTTGCTCGATTTTTTTGTGTACAGGTAGCCTATGCATATCGACGCTGTACCCCGCACTTTGGTTTGGCTTGGGCCACCCTTTTTCAGCGCTCACCTCCGCGAGCTGGGGTGGCATGTTATTGTAGCGCCGCATGAGCTTTCCAGCCCACGAACATTTACGGACATTATGCAGCTTACGGGCGGGGTTACCCCGGATGTTGTGTTGGTGGCGGATGCAAGTACGCCTCCCTTGGTGATTGATACGGAATTTTTTCCGTGCTTGACTGTTTTTTATGCCATTGATTCCCACGTTCACAGTTGGTATCCCTTATACGCGCAAGGCTTTGATCTCTGTCTGGTCAGCCTGAAGGATCACCTGCCGCTTTTTACGGCAGGCCGCCTTACAGAGGAGGCGGTGCATTGGTTTCCGCCGTATGCCCTTGACCAGCACAGGCCTATTCCCTTGACCCCACAAATTTGGGACTTAATTTTTGTAGGAACGGTGAATGCTGAACGCAGTCCCAAGCGGTATGCTTTTATTACAGCTTTACAAGAAGTTATCCCTTCTTTACATGTAGAAACGGCACGAAGCTTTCCAACCCTGTATCCACAGGCCAAGCTTATTCTGAATGAAAGCTCGCAGGGCGATTTGAACTTTCGAGTTTTTGAAGCCCTTGGCTGCGGTGGGTGTTTGCTTACGCCGTATGTGGAAAATGGGCTGACAGACCTGTTCACGCATGGGCAAGAGCTTTTTATATATCCACCCTATGATGTGGATGCGGTATGCGCGCTTGTTTCTTCTCTCCTGGCGAATGAGGACTTGCGGCATCGCGTGGCGGCAGCGGGTCTGGCAGTTGTTGATGGGGGGCACAGGGCTTCGCACCGGGCAAAACAACTGCACGATCGGATTACAGAACTTTTTTCCTCGCAAAAGGCAGAGCAACTCATTACAGAGCGCCTGCGGATCGCACCTCAGCTTCATAATCAGGCTTTGCGCCTTTTATACCTGCATCACGCGGAAACGGTTACTATTGAGAGCTTGCGAAAGACATATCTGGCTGTGGGCAAGCGAAGGGGACAAGATTTGACATATGCCACTAATTCAGCACAGAATTGAACCCCTTGTTTTTTTCCTTGGCAGAGCTTGTGTTCCTGACCTTAGATCTTTATTCTTCTTATCCGCAGTTTGAGAGCGTTGCACAATACAACGAACCCTATTTAGTTGTATTTAAAAAGTCTTTTAAAGGATGACAGCATAGGTTAATTGCATTGTGCAACGAACTCAAAAGGAGACTCTTTATGAACCAACTGGCCCTCGCCACCATTGAGCGGCATGCCGTAGAGGGTGCGCGGCTGCGTGAATCTTTTTTTGCGAGTAATGCCGAATATATTGTGGACACAGCGTTGCAGATGGCGGTTACATTGGCGCGTGGTAATAAAATTCTCCTGTGCGGAAACGGGGGAAGCGCTGCGGATGCCCAGCATCTTGCTGCGGAATTTGTGAATCGCTTTTTGATGGAACGCCCCCCTCTGCCAGCCATTGCTCTTACAACGGACTCCTCTATTTTAACAGCTATTGGCAATGATTTTGGCTTTGTTCAGGTGTTTTCAAAACAGGTTCTGGCGCTGGGCGCTCCCGGCGATATGCTGGTGGCTATTTCCACATCGGGGAAAAGTGAGAATATCATCCTCGCCCTTGAGGCCGCACACCAACGCTCCATGAAAACCCTTGGCATTACCGGCAAAGGCGGGGGTGGTATGTTCCCACACTGCGACCTTTTCATTAATGTTGAACATAATCATACGCCCCTCATTCAGGAAATTCATATTGCCGTGGGGCATTTGCTTTGCGAGCTTACCGATCACTTTCTTTTTGAAAATGTCGCTGCCTTGGCGCCACATCTCCCGGAAGGAGAGGTGGAACCCGTAAAAACGGATTAAAATTAATCTGCTCTAGGAAATACCCCATGCCTATTTTTGAATACCGCTGCGCTGCTTGTGGTGAGGAATTTGAAGAGCTTATCTTTGGCGATGAAATTCCTCCTTGCCCTGCATGTTCTCACACGGAAACAACACGCTTACTTTCATGCGCCTGTCTGCACATGCCTGCTCCTTCGCGGGTGGGGCAAACAGTTACCTTTCCCAAACCCGCACGTAGCGCCTGTGGAAGCTGTGCCGGTGGGAGTTGTGCAACATGTCGGTAAGTTCTGAAAAAAAACTGACCATTGCCACTCGTGGCAGTAAGTTGGCCCTTTGGCAGGCAGAGCATATTCGTTCCCTGCTCCAGCAGCGGCTTGGCGTTCTTGTTGAGCTGCTTGTGCTTAAAACCAAGGGAGACATCATTTTAGACGTACCCCTTTCCAAGGTTGGCGGTAAGGGGCTTTTTGTCAAGGAAATTGAAGAGGCTCTTTTGGATGGACGGGCTGACCTTGCCGTGCATTCCATGAAAGACGTTCCCATGGAGTTGCCGGAAGGGCTCGTGCTTGGCGTTATTCCTGAGCGGGAAAACCCTTCGGATGCCTTGCTGAGCGTTAATTTTGCAACCCTTGCCGCACTGCCCAAGGGCGCCAAAGTGGGAACAAGCAGTTTACGGCGTCAAGCGCAGCTTTTGGCGCTTCGGCCTGATTTGCAAATTATATCATTGCGCGGTAACGTGGACACTCGCATTCGCAAGCTTATGGAAGGCGATTTTGATGCCATTGTGATGGCGGCTGCGGGAATGAACCGTCTTGGTTTGCGTACTCCTCAACAGGAGATGCTGTCCGCCCCTGCTTTTTTGCCGGCAGCGGGGCAAGGGGCCCTTGGCATTGAGTATAAACGTGACAGGGAAGATCTTGTTCAGGCCCTTGCCTTTTTAAATCACGCGGAAACCTTTGCCTGTGTTACTGCGGAGCGTGGTTTTCTGACCGGGCTTGAGGGCGGGTGCCAGGTGCCCATTGCGGCCTTTGCCACTTTACATGGCGATACCCTGACCCTTGAGGGTCTTGTGGCAGATCCTCAAGGGCAGCGCATTATTCGCAGAAGCGAGCAAGGCCCTGCCGCATTGGCTCGAGAGCTTGGATTATCCCTTGCTGCAACCGTTAAAAATGCTGGTGGAGGCGAGATTTTACGCGAATTATATGCGGTAGTATAGCCAGAGGGGACAACCACGGGGTATAAAGGAGCTTGATATGCAAATTACCGATGAATCTGTATTCACTATGAATCGCCGGGACATTCTTAAAATTCTTGGTATTACTGTGGGCGCTTCTCTTATTCCAGATATACTGACTGCCAAAGAAACGGCTCAACAAACAGCCAACACCGCAGTAGAAGCCTTTACCGGGTATAATAACTTTTATGAATTTGGCATGGGAAAGCTTGATCCGGGCAGGCGAGCCCAGCAGTTTGACACAACAAATTGGACTGTCGATATAAAGGGTATGGTCAAGAAGCCCACAACCCTTTCCATGGCAGAGATGCACACCCTTTTTGGGGATGAAGAGCGCATTTACCGGCTGCGCTGCGTGGAGGCTTGGGCTATGGTAGTTCCCTGGAAAGGCTTTGCGCTGCACAAGCTTTTGCAGCATGTTGGCGTTCAGGACGGTGCCAAGTATGTGGTTTTTACTTCTGCGGCGGATCCAAAACAAATGCCCGAAGTCAAACGGCAGAGTTTTCCCTTTCCCTATGTGGAAGGCTTACGCCTTGACGAGGCCATGCATCCTTTAAGCTTTCTCGCAACAGGCGCTTATGGTAAGGCTTTGCTTCCGCAGAATGGGGCTCCTATCCGGCTTGTGGTTCCATGGAAATATGGTTTTAAGTATGCAAAGTCTCTTGCTACCATTACTTTGACCGACAAAGAGCCAGATACAACATGGACTACCTACAGCGCAGAGGAATATGGCTTTTACGCCAATGTAAACCCAGATGTTCCCCATCCCAGGTGGCCTCAATCGGAAGAAAATATCTTTGGGCCAAAGGGCGTGAACGATAGTGTACGCCAACCAACTCTGATGTTTAACGGCTACTCTGAAGTGGCAAGCTTGTACGCCGGCATGGATTTGGTGAAGAATTATTAATAAGAACGCTGCCAGAGGGTTCTTTTCTCTGGCAGCGGCCCAACAAAATTACATATAGACATTTAACAAATAGACACTCAACCTACTTATATGACACATCCTCGAATTGTTGCGCCTGCCAAATTACGGGCAACCCTTGACCCTGTTCGGATTCCTTATGCCACAAGTGAAGGAATTCCTGTTGGCGGCAGCAAACATGCCCCCCAGCAGCGCGTGCTGCAAGCTCTGGAGCTTGGCCTGCATATTACTTCCAGCGGATACAATATCTACGTATCGGGCGAGGCGGACTTGGGCCGCAGCTATATGCTGCGCGAATACCTCGCCCCTCGTGCGAAGAAGGCAAAAACCCCGGCTGACCTTATTTATGTTTACAACTTTGCGGACAGGGACGCACCTATTCTGCTTTCCATAGCCGCGGGGCAGGGGCGCAAACTTAAAAACGCCCTTGCGAAGGTGCTGCCTCGCTTGCAGAAGGAAATCTCCATTCGCCTTGAGCGCCCCACCTTTACCCGGCGGCGTACCTCCATTTTTGATAAGTTTCAGACTCGCCGTGACGGTATTTTTGCGCAGATGAACAAAATTGCCGGAGGGCAAGGTTTTAACCTTGATATGGATGATACCGGTGGTATGACCCTGTATCCGCTGGTTGAAGGAAAGCGCCTTAATGAGGAAGAGTTTGAAAATCTTGGGGCAGACCATCGTAAGGCATTGAAGCAGAAAAGCGACAGTTTGCTGCAACCCATTACGGGGTTTTTGCGTAAACTGGCCAAGGCAGAACAGGCATATCTTGAAGAAGAGCGGGTTCTTGAACGCGAAATTGTGGACGATGCCCTTAAAATCGCCCTTGACCCTCTGACGGAAAAATTTGTTCCACAGTGCGCCTGTGCCGAGCTTAAGAAATTTTTTGTAGATTTGCGCACCGAGCTTCTGGATAATCTGGATTCTCTCATTCCACCGGAAGCCGCCGGCCCTCTGGCCCAGGGACAACCCAACACGACGCAGCATCTGCCTTCTAGTGGCGATGGTTCTGTGCCGGAAGATCTCAGTTCGCGCTTTTCCATCAATGTATTTGTGGATAACGCTGAAACTACGGGCGCACCCATTATTTTTGACGATCACCCCACCCTTTCCAATCTTATGGGCTGTATTGAGCGAGAAGCGGAGATGGGTGCGCTCATCACCGACTTTACCCTTATTAAAGCGGGTTCCATTCATAAGGCCAATGGCGGATACCTTATTCTGCATATGGATGATATTCTTCATCATTCCACAGCCTGGGAAGCTCTTTTGCGGACACTTCGCTCAGGCTTGTCACGCATTGAAGATTCCGCCGAAGATGAAACCACCAAAACCAAAGGCCTCCGGCCAACTCCGGTGCCTCTTTCTTTGAAAGTAATTCTCGTTGGCAAGGAAGATTTATATGAAGCCTTGCTGCAAGCTGACGACCGCTTTAGCAAGCTCTTTAAAATAAAAGCTCATTTCACGGAGCATATGCCGCGTGATGCCATGGGTATTCGTGTTTATCTTGCGCAACTCCGTAGAATAATTGAAGCAGATTCTTTGCTGCACTTTGACAAGGACGCGCTTGCCGGATTGATTGATTATGGCTCGCTTATTATTGAAGATCAAAACAAGCTTTCCCTTAAGTTTCCCCTTGTGCGTGAGCTGATGATAGAGGCTTCCGCCTTTGCGTCGTTACAAAAGAAAACCCTTGTGGATAAGGCCGTTTTGCGGCACGCCCTTCAGGCTCGTATTTTCCGCTCCAATCTGGTCGAAGAAGCCTTTATGGAGGAGTACGACCGCAGAATTATCAAGGTTGTTACCAGTGGTGAGGTTGTCGGAAAGGTAAACGGTCTTTCTGTCTCTTTTTATGGAGATTTTGAGTTTGGGTTACCGCATCAGATTTCCTGTACCATTGGGGCAGGAAGTGGCGGTATCATTGACCTTGAGCGCGATGCGCAATTGGGTGGCCCTATCCACACCAAGGCTATGATGATTCTTAAAAGCTATTTGGTCGGTTCTTTTGCTCACAACAAACCCCTGATACTCACGGGAAGTCTCGGTTTTGAGCAGAACTACGCTGGAATAGAAGGAGATTCTGCCTCCGGCGCGGAGCTTGCAGCCCTGCTTTCCGCCCTTGCAGGCGTTCCCATTCGGCTTTCTCTCGCTTTTACGGGGGCTGTGGGGCAGTCAGGCGAAATGATGGCGGTAGGCGGTGTTACCCGCAAAATTGAAGGGTTCTTTGAAGTTTGCAAGCGGCATGGCTTAACCGGGCAGCAAGGAGTCATCCTCCCCCGCGACAACATAGCCCACCTGATGTTGCGAGAAGATGTTATTCAGGCAGTGATTGATAAGCGCTTTCATGTGTACGGTGTTGATCATATTACAGATGCCATGGAACTGCTTACGGGTATTTCTTCGGGAAGGCTGCGCAAGAATGGGCGTTATACCCCAGGCTCTCTCTACGATAAAGTAGATAAGCGTTTGGCAGCCCTCACCGCTATATCTGTGAAAATGCGTAAGTAAACTTCTAATAAAATAGTCGAATGAAGGCCATTGTGCATGGTCTCCATTCGACTATTTTATCGCTCATTCGCTTTACAATGCTTTTCCCCTACCCTACTGCTTCGCCAAGGAGAGCCTGCACAAAGGCTTCTGCATCGAAAGGCCGCAGGTCTTCCATTTTTTCGCCAAGTCCCACGTAAGAAATGGGAATATTATATTGCAAGGCAATGGCAACGGCAATGCCGCCCTTGGCTGTTCCATCCAGCTTGGTGAGAATAAGGTCATCCACCCCGCACGACTCGCTAAAGAGCTTTACTTGCGAAAGACCGTTTTGCCCGGTGGTGGCATCCAATACAAGTATTGTCCTATGCGGTGCTCCTGGGTGCTGTTTGCCGATAACCCGGCGAATCTTTGCCAGCTCTTCCATCAAATTTGTTTTTGTATGCAAGCGCCCTGCTGTATCAACAAAAACGGTGTCATAGCCTTCTGCCAAAGCCACTTCCATTGCTTCAAAGGCCACTGCCGCCGGGTCGGCCCCATGCCCTTTGGCATAAAAACCCGCGCCTGTGCGCTTTGCCCATATTTCCAGTTGTTCGGTAGCGGCGGCCCGAAAGGTATCCGCTGCGACAACCATTACCTTTTTACCCTGTAGTACAGCGCGGTGGCACAACTTCGCAATGGTTGTCGTTTTCCCGGCGCCATTGACGCCAATAAGCAGAACAACCTCCGGGGGATTCACAGCGCTGATTCGCCGTACCGGCTTAAATCCTTCCAGAAGCTCAAGGCGCATTAGAGAACGTAGAGCGGAAGAATCCGTTACGCCCTGCACTGCCGCACGCTTGCGTAAGCGCTCCGTTAAAGCATGCGCTGTTTCAAAGCCTACGTCCGCCATGATAAGCACTTCTTCCAGCTCGTCCCAAAAGGCATCATCCATAGCTCGTCCAGCCGCAAACAGGGTATTCAGCCCCTGCGCCAACTGTTCGCGAGTCTTGGAAAGTCCCTGGGAAAGCTTGAGGATGAGGCGGCTTTTTTCGTCCTCTTCATCTTCAAGGTCGAGGGCGAGAGCTAGCCTGTATTGAAGCTCTGACCGGAAATCTTCCAGGCTTTCATATCCCATGTCGGTAAGCCATGAGCGAAAACTTTCGATAAATGCCCGGTTCTCCTGCTCCGGCACTTCCAGCGCTTTCAACAAGAACTGAAGGCGCTGCCACAAAAGATCACCAGCACCCTCCACATCTTGTAGAACAATGGACAGCCACACGGATAGCTTGGGTTCTGCTTGCCGCAAGGCCAAGGTAAGAAGATCGGCATTCGCATCGGGAGGAGCGTGAACGCTTCCCGCAGAAATATTTACAGGGGCTTCCTTTGCAGTTGAAGCACGCGAGACGACAGATGCGCCGGTATCCGTGGCCTTCACGTCGCCTTTAATGGGAACCTCACTTGCAGCGGGTTCAACAGACATTTCATGTTCAGCGGGAGTCTCTCCGGCAGCAGGAGAAATCTCGGGTGCCTCGCTTTCTGTGGAGACATCCGCAGAGGTAGTCGTATCAGCTATGTTTTTGGCTTCTACCGCGCTGTCGGGAGTGGGAGCATCGCTGCGGAAAAATTTACGGACGGAAGTGAAGAATCCCATGAAGCACGAACCTCCTGCTGATATAGTTTTCTGGTCGTAAAAGTAATAGACGTAAGCGCAAGATAGCTTGGTAGCGCTATTTTTTCGAGTTTTTCAGCATTGCCTATTTCACAGTCACCACTGGTGCGGCAAAACTTCCAGAAACAGCCACACTTGCCGCAGGGCTTTGCCCATCTGCCGGAAAGTCCAGCCCAAGCGTAATCTTTTGCTGAATAAAGTCGAGAGCAGCACTTCCTTTACCCTTTGCAGAGGCGGATCGCAAAAGAATATCTTTGACAAGGGCCACACCTTCCTTCATTTGCCACGAGGCGCTCGCCTGATCAAAGGTAAGCACACCAGATTGCAGTGATTTTGGCAAGTTCTGAGAAAGAATAGGAAAAGGCGAAAAAGAACCAGAAGCGATCTGAAGGGTACCCTTTCCATCGAAAGTACTGAGAAACTGTTGCAGTGTCTCTTTTGCAAAAATTCCTTGGGGTGTAAGACGAGCAGAAAGATCCACCTGAGCCTCGATCCGTCCCTTCGCCTCTAAAGGTAAATTCACCATATGTAACGCATCTTCAAGATGTATAGACTCAGCCTGGAGGGTCAACTGTACGGGCGCAGGTAATAAGGTAGCGTCAAGAGAGGCCGTTCCTGTAATTTTTCCTGCAAAAACATCCGCACTCCAGGCAGGCACTTGTATCCGTCCATTTTCTGCCACACAGCGAATACGTATATTACGCGCCTCTCCTTGAGAAAATGCAATACGCTGTACAGCAGCCTTCACATCAACCCGTGCCGTGCGGAGAGCTTCCCAAAATGCCGCTTTCTCCCAAAATACTCGTCCGGTCTCTTCTTGTACAGCCCCCGCAACGGAATATTCCTGGTCTGGAGCTGGTCGCGAAATGATCTTTGCAGTGCCGGTCAGCACTGTTATGGGCTGTCTGGCTGCATCGTCAAGGGCTTCGCCCGCAGTGGCTTCCCTCCCTTGAGGCTGGTCAAGATACCCCCCTCGTCCCGTAGCATCACTTGATGATAACAAACGCTCTTGCCCGTGCGTTCGTGAGGCCCCCGTCTCGATGGGCCGCAATGCCTCCCGCACAATCGAATATGCCATTCCCAGAGCTTTGGCATCCACTTCCCCAAGCTCCACTGAGCCGGTAAGAGCAAGACCCTTCGAAGGTTCCGCCCCAGCTTGGCCAGCGGGGTAATTCTGCACCGTAGCATTACCCTGTATGGTTAGGGCATCAATATTTCCACGCAAATCAGATAGAGTAAAAAGGGACTCTTTGGGGGTGTATTGCAGGGAAGCTTGTAAAGCCAACTGTGTGACGAGCCCTTTGCTGGAGGCTGCAAGAGTAAGTTTTGAAATTTGCGCCCGAAGTTTACCCGCGCTTACCGCATGTAAAACGCTTTGCAGTGACACTTTCAGGCGCTCTGAGGCGCGGTCGTGATACAGGGGGCCAGCGAGGTTGAGAGGGACATCCCTATCAAATTCCAGTGGTTCTATGGTAAAGGGCTCAGGCTTGAACCAAAAGGAATCCCCAGACTGCATGTTGATATAACGTACAGAAAAATCACTGCACCGCACTGAGGTGATCCCCATATTTCCCGAGGCAATCGGCTCCTGCGGCCTCTGCTCATACAGGGGAGTCACATTTCCGGGGTGCCCCGCAGTGTGCGTGGCTCCAGCCGCACTGTTTGAATCTCCCCCTGAAGGGAAGGCATCTGGCTGGAGTAGTGGGTGTAAGGCAAAGGCTGATGCGGCAAAAGCTTCCCAATTGTGCTGCCCGTCAGAATTGGTAACAAGCTTGAGTACGACTCCGTGAAGTTCTACGGTCTCCAACTCGATTGTACCCTGCATGAGTGGCTGCAACGCAATGGTCGCTGTGGCCTCCCCTATGCTGACAAGGGGGGCCGTTCCAAAAAAAACCTCATCATCAATATGTATTTTTCCTGTTCGTAAACCAATTCGGGGAAAGAGCACCAGTTGGATTGCACCTTCAAATTCCAGCGTTTTCCCGGTGGCTTGGCGCACAGCGGCGCTCAATTTTTCCTTGTACTCATCCGGGTGTATTGCCGTCAGTAAAAGTCCTGCTCCCACCAGGGCAAGCAAGGCAAGGCATACCAGTGCCAAGAACGCAGTGAGAACATATCTTTTCATAAGAGCATGAGCCTGTGCATTACACTTCCGCCAAAAATGCTTTGGGAATGCTTTCTTCGTACGGGGCGGTAAGAACACCTGCTTCTGTTATAATACCTGCAATAAGATGCGCCGGAGTGACATCAAAAGCAAAATTATAGACCGGTACTCCCTGCGGAACAAGCGCTGTCTCACCTACGTGGGAAACCTCCCGTGCGGGACGCTCTTCAATGGGAATCTGCTCTCCTGTTTTAGTGGCACGATCAATGGTGGAAAGGGGCGCTGCAACATAGAAAGGAATGTTATGGGCCTTGGCTAAAAGCGCCACCCCATAGGTTCCTATCTTGTTAGCCGCGTCTCCGTTGGCGGCAATGCGGTCAGCCCCCACCACAACCTTTTGCACCATTCCCCGCTGCATTAAAAAGGCGCAGGCATTGTCACAGGCAACAGTGACCGGAACCCCAGCCAATTGCAATTCATATGCGGTTAAGCGAGCTCCTTGCAAGAAGGGGCGCGTTTCATCCGCAATGACTCGAATATTTTTTTTCTGCGCATGTGCTGCATAAATGACCCCCAAGGCTGTACCAAAGCCTGCTGTTGCCAAAGCTCCGGCATTGCAGTGTGTCAGGATGGTATCACCTTCGGCAATAACTGCTGCGCCGTGCTCACCCATACGTTTATTTATGGCAATGTCCTGAGCGTGCATAGACGCTGCTTCCCGCCGCCAAAGCTCTGTAAGTTCTGCAAGGGAAATTCCCTGCTTCTGCTGCCAAAGCGTACGCATACGCGCCACAGCCCAAGCAAGATTCACCGCAGTTGGTCTGGCGTTTGACAAAGCGGATAACCGCTCCTCAAGAGCCTGTTCCCACCCCGCGGGATTTAGTCGTGCGGTTTCAAGCGCCGCAATAACGCACCCCCAAGCCGCCGTTACTCCAATGGCCGGAGCCCCACGAACAACCATTTCACGCAATGCATAAATAATGTCAGCAAGGCTTTGGCAAGAAAAAAAATCCTCCCTGCCTGGTAAGTAGCGTTGGTCTAATAATACCAAGGTATTATTTGCAGTGTGAAATTGAATGTGATGTTCCATGGTAATCCTCCAGAAAAGAGTTCGTTGCACAATACAGCAAATTTAGTTTAGTCTTCCCTTAAAAAGTCTTCCAAAGACTCTTAAGAGTTAAATGCCAAGAGAAGACATAATTTTTATCGAATGATTTCAAAGCAGAAGCTGCTTTGAAATAAAGGCACGCCTCGCTGTTCGCTTGCGGGCGTCTGCTGGCGCATTCGTAGAGGCCATTGTGCAATGGCCTCGAAAAGTGACCTTTTTTTTAAAAAAAGGTCACGACTAGCTGAAAGGCCGCCAAAAGGCTATAGAGCTAATCATGATAATCTAAAATAAGTATGCTTTTCGTTCAAAAATTTCAGAGGCTAAAATGCGATATTTTAAGGACACAATATTAAACCAAGGAGGCAGTTAGGGCAAGATCTGTATAAGGGCATATCAAAAATTTACGGGCGGCTCGGCACTTTGACGCCGTATTCGACCGAAAGGTTTATTTAGAAACAGTCCCTACCCAGTTTGATCCAGTCTTTCCCTGCCCGTAACCTACGTTGACTGAAACACTCACCCCATAGCCCACAGTGGCGCTGCCGACTGCTGAACAGAAAATTTAGCAGGCGGCGGTACCCATGTTCACCCCTATCACTTCTACCTTAAATTTTGCCGCACCGTCCTGTGAATGTATACCTAAACAGCTTATTATCACGAAAATTCACTTCTAACCGGCAATCTTTATATTGAGTTATGTACGCGGGTGGGGGGGGGCATAGGGCCTAGTCCCCCCCCCCTCCTATTTGAGCACTATTTGCCACCACTTTTCTCTCACTGCCTTCCCATTTTTCATAGATGTCTCCATCTTCTGTCACGCCGGTTAGCCCTGGGCCAAGCATTGCTTCAAAGCATTGTTGATCACTGTTTTTGCATGTATCAAATGCGCTAGTGAGTTCAAAGATAGTGTTCTCCTGCCACTTATATCTAGTACACCCGGTAATTGAAATAAACACACACACTAAAATGCACAAAATTTTTACATAACGTTTCATGGTGTTTACTCCCCAGATCCAAGACGCTTGAAGTCTGTCTTTATTGTTTTGTTTATTGTCTCCCAGTCATAGTTAAATTTAGCGGAAATGCCTTTACCATCAGGCTTTCCTATGGGTTTTGGGTACCAGTTCTGATTGCTGTATAGATCTATTGCGGCATTTTTCCCCAATGTAGCGGCTTCTGTGGTTAAGAACTCGTTTTTAGTTAACGCATTGGTAATAGCAAGAGTAATAGCCAGTTCTTTTGGCACACGTGGGTCTTTGGCTTTCAGCATAGTGTCGAAATCCGCCTTTTGCCCGTCCTGAACTGTCCATTCAAAGGGTTTTGTCCAATACTTGCCGATGGAGGAGGGTATGCCCACCATGCCGACGGTAGAATCGACCACCCCCAAGGGGTTTATCTTGAGGTTGGTATTCGAGCTGTCGGTGCTTATGGCATTATTGGGGTCGCGGTTAAGGCCTGCCAGGGAGGTGTTGGGATCATTCCGCACAATGATGGTGCCGCCGCCCACGGTGGCAAAAAGAGTTTGCTGGGTGGTAGCAGCGGTATATGCCACTTCACCGGGTTTAGCAGGAAGACTTTGCAGCGTATCATTAGCGTCTTTTACTTTGCCATAGCCTTTTTCTAGATCTTCCCACGTGAGCAACTCGCTGGGAGAAGAAGATTCTTTTGCATCTTTTGTAGTCTGAGCGTCAGGTTGCTTGGTCTTGCCATTTTCTCCAGTTTGAGTGTCATTCTTGTCTTTATTCTTGTTATCTGTAGAGCTATTTTCTTTTTTAGGTTCCTCCGATTTTCCATCAAACGTCCACGAACCGCTAATGCCTATTTTGGTGTCTGTATTTTTACTCTTAGTATGGATATCTTCATAGCTGAGGCTGCCGGTATCAAGCAGCAGGTTGTTATTCGCTGCTGCAAGCACTGCACCCTTGATATGGGTATTCTCACCCACGCGAACTTCCACAGAATTACTTCCTATGATGCTGGTTTGCCTACCCACAAGATCGCTGGAACTTTTGCCCCAGCCAAGATCGAGAGATCCACTTGCTTTAACTGCCGCGCCAAAGCCAAAGGTAAGCTTACCACCTACCTTGTAGGATGAACTTGTACCGCTTGCCTCATCTTGCAGGCTGGCAAGGGTGAAATTCCTCCCCACATCCAGCAGTATGTCTTTTGCCGCCACATTCACCCCGGCAAAGGTGGCATCACGGCCTGCCTGGGCGATGAAGCTCTGACCTGCGCTCAGACCGGCATTCGTATATGTGGAGGCCTTACTGTTAGCATCTGAACCACCGACAGAGGCTGCTATCTGATAACTCGGAGCTGCAATGCCCCCCAACCCTACACTTGCTCCAACGCCGCCAAAGGCCTCAATTTCTGAGGTAGATTTCTTGCTTGCAGAACTGCCAGAAGCCGCACGAACAGTGAGATTCTGCCCGGCCTGTAAATGCATGGTGTTATCCGCGTGCATCTGTGCCCCTTCTATGGTGAGGTTTTTCCCAGCCTGAATATTCATATCATTCCCCGCATAGAGTTGTGCCAGAACAGGCGAAGCAGATTCGCTGTGAGCACTTTTTTCTGTAATTTTTAGCCCCGCCCCAAGCTGAATAGAAACGGAAGGCTTGGCAACCGTTGTAATGTTCCCCACACTATTCAATCCTTGTTGGACGCCTGAAGCTGTACCTGCCGCGCCTTTATTATCCCCAAGCTTGCCTACACCGGTATCTGCCATGCCAATAAGGTTTCGCCCTGCTGTGGTGACACTCTGCGAGACCCCTGCCACAAGGCCCGCTTCAATGGTGCGCGTGTATTCCGCCACGGCAATGTTATCTTGCGCGGAGAGGATGTTTATGTTTTTCCCGGCGGCAATATTCATAGTATCCGTGGCAGCGAGGGAGGAGGCCATTATATTCACATTTTCACCAGCATGAACGCCAAGATTGCCACCAGCTACAACGTCACCCCGAGCGTTAAGGGCTTTGTTGGTTTTCAGCTCATGCTCTGTGCCAAGATAGCCCAAGGTTGCTTTTGCCTCATTTTCTGAAACGCTCAAGCCAAAGCCGAAACTGTCTTTTCTTTTGGAATTACTTTCTGCGCTGCTGTCTGCTGAACAGAAAATTTAGCAGGCGGCGGTACCCATGTTCACCCCTATCACTTCTACCTTAAATTTTGCCGCACTGACCGGTAAACTTATATTTATATACCTTGTTGTTTCGGAAATTCACTTCTAATCGGCAATCTTTATATTGAGTTATGTACGCGGGTGGGGGGGGGGCATAGGGCCTAGTCCCCCCCCCTCCTATTTGAGCAATATTTGCCACCTCTTTGCTCTCACTGCCTTCCCATTTTTCATAAATGTCTCCATATTCCGTCACGCCGGTTAGCCCTGGGCCAAGCCACCATTCAAAGCATTTTCGCGCATCTTCCTTATCTTTGTACTCCCCGAATGTGTATACTAACTTCGTTATAGTATGCTCCTGCCAACTGTAGTGAGCGCATCCGCTCATAAGAAGAGGAATACAACTTACGATACACAGGAGTTTTATCTTGTGTGTCATAGGATTATTTCCTAGTTTCAACGGTGCTATAATTTATTGTTATTTTTTCCCAATCGTAGTTAAATTTAGCAAAAACACCTTTATCTTTCTCTCCACCTATAGGTTGAGGATACCATCCCTGCACACTTGAACCAGATACCACAGCATCCTGTAGCATCTTTTTTAAATCCGCAGAGAAAATACCTGTGGAAGGAAGTTCCTCGATAGCACGCATAGTATCTTGCACTTCTTTGGGTATTCTCGGATCTTTTGCCGCCAGCATGGCATTGAAATCTGCTCTTTGCCCTTCCTTGGGAGTCCACTCAAAGGGTTTTGTCCAATACTCGCCGATGGAGGAGGGTATGCCCACCATGCCGACGGTAGAGTTAACCACTCCCAAGGGGTCTATCTTGAGATTGGTATTCGAGCTATCAGTGCTTATGGCATTATTGGACATTCTGGGGACACCATACTCAATTTTCCCTGCCCGTAGCCCACGTTGACCGAAACACTCACCCCATAGCCCACAGTGGCGCTGCCGCCTGCTAAACAGAAAATTTAGCAGGCGGCGGTACCCCATGTTCACCCCCATCACTTCTACCTTAAATTTTGCCGCACTGACCGGTGAACTTATACCCCCATAATTTGTTATTTCGGAAATTCACTTCTAACCGGCAATCTTTATATTGAATTATGTACGCGGGAGGTGGGGGGGCATAGGGGCCAGCCCCCCCCACCTCCTATTCGAGCAATATTAGCCACTTCTTTGCTCTCATCTCCTTCCCATTTTTCATAAATGTCACCATCTTCCGTCACGCCGGTTAGCCCAGGGCCAAGGCTTCATTCAAAGCATTTTCGAGCATCCTGCTCATCTTTGCAGCCCCTGAATGTGTATACTAACTGCTCAATCGAGTTCGCTGCACAATGCAACGAACTCGATTGTGTATATGGAAAAGGGAGATGGCACCAACAATATGCTTGGACGCAAATTTATAACCAAACAGGTGAACTGGCTTTTAGAAGACAAAAGCAGCTCGTGGTTGCAGTATCCAAGCCCTAATGTGCATTTCTAGGGCTTGTTGACGCTCTACAAGTTCACTTTTTCTCCTGGCTGTGCATCAAGGCATTGGCAGCCAGGGGCAATGCTGGCCAAATGCGTTTTGAATTCTTGTGTTTCCTGGGCGAGGGCGGCGAAGCTTCCCCAGTGAATGGGCAGGACAGCCTTTGCCTTCAACATTCTTGCAGCATGAGCAGCATGGCGCGCATCCATTGTAAAAACTCCGCCAATGGGTAAAAAGGCCAAGTCAATGGGGTACAGCTCGCCCCATGTTTGCATATTGGAGAACAGCCCTGTATCGCCGGCGTGGTAGAGCGTATATCCGCACGGCATAGTTATGATAAAGCCCGTAGGACAGCCTGCCTCGCTGGTATGGAACGCCTCTGTCATGGTAATGGCAGCTCCCTTAAAAGTGACAGTGCCACCAATATTAAAGCCAATTCCATTAAGAATCTGCTCGGCAGCAATGCCATTTCCTTGTAGTATCTCTGCAATGCCGACTACGGCGCCCAGCATTGCCTTGGTGCGTTGGCAAATGGCAATGGCATCCCCGATATGATCTCCGTGAGCATGTGTCACTAGCACGACATCTGGCGGGACAATGTTCTTCCATGATGTCGTGGTACTCGGATTACCGGAGAAAAAAGGATCAATAAGAATATTACAGTCATTTGACGCAATTTGAACATTGGCATGACCATGCCAGGTAATGCTGATTGCCATACGCTCTTCCTTTGAAAATCCGTTCATAATGCACAAATGGAAAATCTTTTACTCTACTTTTTTGAGCCAGCCTTTGGGGGCGGGGCTTTTGCCGGTTTGCATGGCGGAGTATAGGTTGTACAGTGCGCGAGAGTGTTCGCCTATTTCGCCGTTGCCAACGCAATATTCTGTGCCATTTTCCATGAGGTAGCGGCCCACGGGGCTTATAACCGCGGCTGTGCCAAAGCCTCCCGCCTCAATAATATCGCCGCGCTGAAGTCCGGCAAGAAATTCGGTGAGGGGAATTTGCTCCTGTCTGGCGCGAATCTGGCCGCTTGCCGCCAGCTCAAGCACGGACAGGGATGTTGTGGAGCGCAGGATGGAATCGTTGAAGGTAGGGATGATAAAGGTGCCATCGCGTAAAACGTGGTAGTGATTCATTGCGCCTGCTTCTTCAATGTAGGTATTGGAGGCGTCAAGGTAGAGCACTTGCTGGGCATTCTTTGCGTGGGCGTACTCGGCAGCCCGAAGAGAGGCTGCGTAATTGCCCCCCGTTTTGGCGGAGCCAGTGCCGCCAGAAACCGCACGGTGGAAGCTTTTGCTGATAAGCAGGGAAACTGTTTTAGAAAAGCCCCCGCTGTAGTAAGCGCCACTTGGCGACATCATAATGCAGAATGTATATTGGCCACTAGGCTTTACACCAAGTGCATCCTGTGTTGCAAACATGAAGGGACGAATGTACAGCGATGATTCTGGAGCCTTTGGGCACCATTCCCGTTCTACGCTCACGAGGCTGTGTACGGCTTTTTCCTGCATCTCAACAGGAATTTCCGGCATGCAAAGGATTTGTGCGGAATGGTTAAGTCGCTCTGCATTTTTTTCAAAGCGGAAAAGATAAATTTCATCATCATCATGACGAAATGCTTTTGCTCCTTCAAAGAGTGTTTGCCCATAGTGCAGGCACATGGCTCCCGGATACAGCGTGATGGGGCCATAGGGAACGATGCGCGGATCGTGCCACTCTCCATCATGGTAATCCATTAAAAACATGTGATTGGTGCGCAATGTCCCAAAGCCTAATGTTGCCTCGGCGGCGGGTGGGGTTTTACGCTGACTTGCCGGTAAAAGATCATGCCGAATATGCATAGAGACTCCGAAACATAATTGGGGTTTGCAAAAAAGGGGGGTGGGTCACTCCCTCTGCCGGTGTTTTTTGGGTGGGGCTTCGCCTCCCCCCAAAATGAGTTCGTTGCACATTGCAACGAACTCTGGCGATTGCGCAGCAAGCGCCCGCAAGCGGACAGCGCAGCGTGCCTTTCTTTCAAAATTCGTAGCGGATTTTGAAAGCTTGTTGAAAAATTATGTCTTATTTTTCAGCAAGATAAAACGATACATTTTCTTATCCAGTGAAGATAAAGAGAAAGGCACGCTGCGCTGTTCGCTTGCGAGCACTTGCTACGCAGTTGCCAGAGGCCATTGTGCAATGGCCTCAAAATGGTATTCTATCGGTCAAAATTTACTTGGTTCCAAATATCTTATCGCCCGCGTCGCCAAGGCCGGGTAAAATGTAGCCTTGTTCGTTCAGGCGCTGATCAATGGAGGCTACAAATATTTCCACATCAGGATGGCTGGCAAAAACGCGCTCCAGTCCTTCGGGTGCGGCAACGAGAAATAATCCCATAATTTTTTTACACCCATGCTGTTTCAGCAGGTCAATGGTGGCAACAAGGGTGCCCCCGGTTGCAAGCATGGGATCTAATACAACGGCAATGCGGTGCCGCATGTCTTTTGCCAGTTTCACATAATACTGCACAGGCTCAAGGGTTTCTTCGTTACGAAACATGCCCACCACACTCACTTTGGCGCCGGGTATCATATCAAGAAATCCATCAAGCATTCCAAGCCCCGCTCGTAAAATGGGAACAGCGGTAATTTTTTTTCCTTTGATGCGCTGTACCTCGACAGGCCCAGCCCACCCCTGTATGGTCACTTTTTCAGTTTCAAGTTGCTTGGTTGCCTCATAGGTCAAAAGGCGGCATAGCTCATTGGAGACCGCGCGAAATTCACGTACAGGGATATCATGGCGGCGCAAAATGCCAAGCTTATGCCGGACAAGGGGATGATCTACAACATGAACAGGCATGGAGGCTCCTTTTTTTTGAGAGCGTTACGTTGAAAAACGCCTCTTCACAGATTGTAAAGTTCCCTTTCTTTCAGGTCAAGACCTAAGCGCTTGATAACCGAAATAGAGCCCATTGCACAATGGTCTCTGGCAACTGCCAGCGGGTGCCCGCTTGCTGCGCAACCGCCAGAGTTCGTTGCATTGCGCAACGAACGTAATAGGTATATTTTCTCTAAAAATAGCATGGGTAAACAAGAACTATATGGATACACTACATACATTTTCTGTTCTGCATTCTGAGCGCGGTATGCGGCTTGATCTTTTTCTTGCCACCCGCTTGCAGGATTTTGGTTTATCGCGAGAAAAGGTAAAACAGGCCATCAAGGCTGGTAATGTATACCTGGATGGCGTTGTCAGCACCTCGCCAAAGGAAGGAGTTTACGCAGACGCCACCATTGTGATTCGGTTGCCTGAAGTAAACACAAGTCTTGTACCGGAAATGGGAGATCTCCCCATCCTCTATAGAGATAAGCATTTGGCCATTGTAAACAAGCCGGCGGGGCTTACTGTGCATCCCTGCCCCAGTTGCCTGGAAGGAACCCTGGCCCACAGGCTGGTGGCGCATTTTCCCGAGCTGGCCGGGCTAGAGGGGGCCAGGCCTGGTATCGTGCATCGTTTAGATAAGGATACAAGCGGTCTGGTGGTTGTAGCCCTTACGGAAAAAAGTCGTCTCGCCCTTACGGAAATGTTTGCAGAGCGAACCATTCACAAGGAATATCTTACCCTTGTGCAGGGTGTTCCCCGTAATGCCACGGGTGTCATTGAAGCGTCTATTGGTCGCCATCCTGTTGTTAAAACAAAAATGGCTGTTACCGAGGGGGGCAAATTCGCCAAGACGGAATGGCGTGTGCTTTATGCTGATCCGCAAAAAAGGTTTTCTGTGCTGGCTGTTACAATCCACACCGGCAGAACACACCAGATACGGGTTCACATGACACATCTTGGGCATCCTCTTTGGGGTGATGCTGTGTATACTACGCCTCCCGTGGTAAACGGCAAGCGCTTGCTTGCTCCGCTTGCTCCGCTTCCTCCGCTTCGCCCGCTTTGTCCGGCCCGGCAAATGCTGCACGCCTGGAAGCTTGCTTTTGACCACCCTCTTGCGCAAGGATCAGAAGGGCCTTTGCGCGTGGACATCTCCGCGCCGCCGCCGCAAGATTTCACCGATTTTTTACAGTGCCTCATGCTTCCCCCCTTGCGCGTGGTTATTACCGGCTTGCCGGGTTCTGGAAAGTCCGCCCTGCTCCAGTCCTTCGCTGCACGCGGCATTGCAGTATTAAGCGCGGATACTGTTGTGGCAGCGCTGTATCAACAGGGTGGGGCGGGGCAGTATATTTTACGAGCCCGGTTTGGCAATCGTTTCGTGCCGCATCCTGATGCCCCAGTTGACAAAGCGTTGCTGGGTGCTGCCATGCAGGAATCAGTCACGTTGCGCCGTGAAATAGAAAATTTGTTGCACCCCCTGGTCAAGCAGGCTCTGGAGGATTTTTGGGAGCAGCAGACAGCTCTGGGTGGGGGCAGTGCCGCAGAAATCCCCCTGTACCTTGAGGCAGGCTTTGCTCGTGTTGATGTGGAAAAGGATAACCGGAGCGCATCGTATCAATCTCAGGGGGCCTCTCATTCTCGTTGGGGAGTGCAAGGCACCAGGGGGGCCAGCCACACTGAGTTGTTGCATCATCCCATTATAATAGGTGTGCAGGCCTCTTCGGCAGTACGTGGAGCCCGGTTGGCTGCACGCGGATGGACAGCGGAAACTATTGCGAATATTGAGTCATGGCAGTGGGCAGAAGAAGAAAAGATGGGCGCGTGCGATTATGTTATTGAAAATAACGGAACCGAAGCAGAACTTGCCCACGCCGGACAGTGCCTCTGGGAGCAGATAGAAAGCGCACGCGCCGGGCAGGCCCGGGAATTACTGAGGGGGATGCTGGAAGAGGGCGAAGGGAGAGAAGCTTTATTGTATTAGGCAGTGTCGACATTCAATGTTTGCTTATATAGTATCTCTTTGTAGTATCAAGTCAAGCCGTCTATTGGAGTTCGTTGCACAATACAGCAAATTCAGTTTAGTCTTCCCGTAACAAGTCTTTCGAAGGCTCTTAAGAGCTAAATGCCAAGAGAAGACATAATTTTTATCGAATGATTTCAAGTAGAAGCTGCTTTGAAATAAAGACACGCCGCGCTGTCGCTTGCGGGCGTCTGCTGGCGCATGCGCAGAGCCCATTGTGCAACGAACCCTTTTTAGGGCCAGCTATGCCTCTGACAATGAACAATCCGAAGATTTTACATGAAAAGAGTTCGCTGCATAATGCAACGAACTCTTCGCTGAAATAGTCTGACAACTGAATACGCCTGCTACGGCGCGCATCAAGGAGGAAATCTTTTTGCAGATAAGGTGTACTATTGAACGGCCACGTTATGCTGCCCTGTTTCGCCAAAGGGATTGAGTTACTTTGGGGTTCCCTCCTCCAGCGTATTGTCTTTCTCTCCTACTCCTTCCCTTCTTGCCGAGCGGCGCGAACGGCCTTTAGCCATTCAAAAGCGATGGGAAGTACAGAAATCAGAATGATGCCATAGATGAGTATGCTGAAGTTTTCCTTTACAAAGGAAAGATTGCCAAGAAGGTAGCCGGCCGTAACGAGGGAAAATACCCAAATGAGCGCGCCAACGACATTAAAGCAAAGAAAACGTCCCTGATGCATACCGGCAACACCGGCCACGAAGGGGGCAAAAGTTCGCACTATGGGAACAAAGCGGGCAAGAATAATGGCTTTGCCGCCATGTTTTTCGTAAAAGGCGTGGGCTTGTTCCAGGTGTTTGCGCTTGAGCCAGCGATAGTTCTTTTCAAAAATAGGCGGCCCTATATACTTACCTATACGAAAGTTTACCGCGTCTCCAAGAATAGCTGCCGCAAGCAAAGTGGCTGTGAGAGGTAAGTACCCAAGCATCCCGGCCCCTACCAGAGCTCCCCCTGCGAAAAGGAGAGAATCACCAGGGAGAAAGGGTGTTACCACCAGGCCTGTTTCGCAAAAAACAATAAGAAACAGAAAGAAATATACCAGCGCCCCATAGGTGGTTACAAGCTCGCGCAGGTATACGTCTATATGTAATAACATGCTGAGGAGTTGCAGAAAAATATCCATAGTATCCTTGCAGATATTTTAGAAGGAGTTCCAATTCTAAATCAAATTTGCTTTAAAATCTGAATTAGAATTGGAATGGTTCGCCAAAGGCGAAGCTGTGCTTATTCTAGCTCCATGGAAGACTGATGCTTGAGTATAAAACTATGGGTTGTCTCACGCTTAATTGAGTTCGTTGCACATTGCAACGAACTCTGGCGATTGCGCAGCAAGCGCCCGCAAGCGGACAGCGCAGCGTGCCTTTCTTTCAAAATTCGTAGCGGATTTTGAAAGCTTGTTGGAAAATTATGTCTTATTTTTCAGCAAGA
>JAVBJS010000054.1:0-19052 GCA_031546885.1 Desulfovibrio sp. | reverse complement strand
TGTGCAGGGTTGCATCGGTATCCCTGGCCATCACGGCTGCGAGGGTGTGCCTGCCGGGTGTCGCCTGTGAGGATGTGGCGTTTTGAGATAAAGGTTGAGGCAAAGCGAAAAAAGCGACAACGCGACTACCGGCCTGAAAATGTGCGGTGAGCCATTGCGTAAAGGTTGGTAAGGATAGAATGGGAATATCTGCCAGGAGTCCTTTTTGTCCATTGCGCAGAGTGAGGGCATTGTATGCCTCATCGTGGAATTTTTGAGGTGCTCTGTTGCAAAAATTATCAGAGGAGTTGGTGTGAGGCATATTCATAGGGATACCGGGATGCCGAGGCGGGCCGCTTGAGCCATGACGTTGTGGAGCCAGCTTGGCAAGATAAGCCCGAGGGCAAGGGCTAGTCCGATGAGTACGGCGGAAGGCGCAACATGCCAGAGACTTTCGTGAGTAAGTGTGGGCGTGCCGTGGGGAGGACTGCCTTGGCACATGCGCAGAACTGGGGTGAGCATACCGGCAAAAATAATGCCGAGCAGGACAAGATAGATGACGGCAAGGGTGGTATTGCGCGTGACGAGCAGGGATTGAAGAATGGAAAATTCACTGCTGAACAGGGCAAAGGGAGGGGTTCCGGTAATGGCAAGTATACCGGCAAGCCAGAGCAGGCCGGTAGCGGGCAGAGTGCGGAATAGACCGGTTACATCATGGCAGGATTTTGTGTGATATCTGGCAAGAATGTTACCCGCCAGCATAAAGAGCCCCCCTTTGATGAGAGAATGGCTCATCATGTGCAGCACCCAGCCCTGTGGCGGGCGGGAACCCATGGCAGTAGTAATGCTGTGACTTGCCCCAAGACCTATCAGTAAAATCCCCATATGCTCAACGCTGGAGTAAGCAAGCATCCGCTTGAAATCGCCTTGGCCCACAATGAATATAGCCGCTACCAGCAGAGAAATGAAGCCGAAGGCGGTCAAAAGCGTTGAAGAAAAAGCGCCAAGGTTAATGGCAAGGCTAACGGTGTAGATTCGAACAATACCAAGAAAAGCACAGTTGAGCAGGGCCCCCGAGAGGAGTGCGGAAACAAGAGAGGGGGCCTCACTGTGGGCATCCGGCAACCATGTATGCATGGGGGCCACGCCCATTTTTGTTCCGTACCCCACGAGCAGAAAGACAAAAGCGGCCTTGAACCAGCCGGGGTGTACGTCAAACGCCTTTTCCGAAAGGGCGGAAACGGTCATTTCAACAGCAATATTACCCTTTTGCATGGATATGTCCAAAAGCAGGTTTCCCACCAGGGCAAAGGCAATTCCCACCGAGCAGATGATAAGATATTTCCAGGTTGCTTCAAGGGAGCGCTTATGCCGGTGAAAATAAATGAGAGGGGCACTTGCCAGAGTTGTCGTTTCAATGCCAACCCAGAGTAAACCAAGGTGCTGCGTGCAGGCCACAAGCACTGCAGCGGCGAGAAAAAGAAACAGGCAGGCGGTGAAGGTGGATTCTGGAGCATTGCAAAAGCGCAAGCCCTGAAATAAGTCAATGCGATCTCCGGCATCTTCCATTTTCAGATAGCCGATGGCATAGATGGAGGCCGCAAAAAACAGCAGGCAGGTGAGAGTAAGTACCAGTTGGCCGAGGGGATCCAGGTTTAGCAGTTCCCCCCAGGCAGGAGCAGGCGGAAAGATCCAAGTGGAACAGGCAAGAAGAAGCTCCACTCCGGCAACGCTTGCAAGCAGGCCACGGCGCACATGGTGTGTGGGAATAAGCCATGAAACAAGTGCTGCAAGGCAGGGCAGAACAATGAGAGTTGTCAACAAGGCAATATCCTTTATGAATACATCTGCTTAGCGCTTAACTTTCTTCGCGGGCCCCGGTTGCGGGTTCCATTTCCACCTGTATGGCCTTGGCAGCCCGCAGCGCCTTGGCCTTGGCTTTTTCTACATTATTGGCAAGGGCCAGGGTGACTCCCATGCGGCGGCGACCTTGAATTCCCGGCTTGCCAAAAAGCATCAGAGCGGTATCCGGCTCTGTTAACGCTCCTTCAATATTATGAAAAACAGGAGCGGTACTGGTGCCTTCCGCCAAAATAACTGCTGAAGCCGCCGGGCCATTTTGGCGGATTGCCGGAATGGGCAACCCCAGCAAGGCCCTTACATGGAGGGCAAATTCAGAAAGATCCTGCGAAATACAAGTGACAAGGCCGGTATCATGGGGTCTTGGGGAAACTTCGCTGAACCAGACCATGTCGCCATTAACAAAAAATTCTACACCAAAAATACCCCATCCACCCAGAGCAGCAGTGACTTTTTCTGCCATACTGCGAGATTTTGCCAGGGCTGCTTCCGTCATGGGTTGTGGTTGCCATGAGCTTCTGTAATCCCCGTCTTCCTGGTGATGCCCGATGGGCTCGCAAAAGGTTACGCCGTCTGCGTGGCGCACAGTCAGGAGGGTGATTTCATACACAAATTCGACGAAACCCTCCACAATAACCCGTCCACCCTCTCCGCGTCCGCCATTTTGAGCATATTCCCAGGCAGCAGCGAGGGCAGAGGCTTCCCGCACAATGCTCTGGCCTTTTCCAGAAGAACTCATGACTGGTTTGACAACGCAAGGGAGGCCAATAGCATCCACAGCGGCGTGAAATTCATCTCGGGTTCCGGCAAACCGGTAGGGGGATGTGGGGAGACCAAGTTCCTCCGCGGCAAGACGGCGAATGCCTTCACGGTTCATGGTCAGTCGCACGGCCCGTGCGGTGGGAACAACGCGAAACCCTTCTGCCTCAAGAGATTCCAGGGTTGCAGTATCAATAGCTTCTATTTCTGGAACAATTACGTGCGGGCGCTCTTCTTCAACAAGGCGTCGCAAGGCTTTACCATCCAGCATGGAAATAACGTGGCTTTTGTGCGCAACCTGCATGGCGGGCGCATCTGCATACCTGTCAACCGCAATAACTTCAACGCCATATCGCATGGCCTCAATGGCAACTTCACGTCCAAGTTCTCCACTGCCAAGCAGCATAAGGCGAGTAGCCGTAGCGCTCTTAGGGGTACCAACACTAACCATAGGATCTCCAATATTACAAAGGCTGCAACATTTTTTTTATACAATTACCAGGCACAGGGGTTGTGTCACGCTGGGGAGCGTACTTCCCAGGGGGGTGTAAACAGGCTGGGCTTCACCGGAGTTGTGGAATAGAAAATAGGCAGGCGCTTATTGCGCACGCCAGCGAGCCGCACCATACCCCCGTTTCGTGCAGCAATTCATATATACCGCGTTTGGACATAATTTCAAAGTAAAATTGCACTACCTGCGGAATTTAGCATAAAGGGTCAGCAACGGGCCTAGCAAGGCAGGGAAAAATATTTTGGCTAAACCCAGGTAGAGACAGATAAAACAGGCTCCACTGACAGTAGCGGCAAGGGCAGCCCCATACAATGAAGTTGCCGGTAAGTGCTGATAGGTCAGCGCGATACCACTCCAGGCAGCGGCGCATGCAGGGAGCGCCACAGCTATGACCTGTCCACCCAGTTTCAGAAGTCCCTGTTGGGCCGTAGGGCCGCAGCGCCGTTTCCAGATGCCCCACATGAGCGACGTATAGAGGACAACGCCAAAAACTCCCGCCAAAGCGACGCCCACAGTGCCTAGCCTGGTGGCGCCAAGCCAATATACAGGTAAGGAAAAGAGTGTTGCCGCTGTTCCGGCAAGGGCGGGTGTAAGGGTATCTTGCCGGGCATAGAAGGCCCGCCCAAGAATTTGTTGGATAGCCCAAAAGACAACGGCTGTCAGCATAATGCCCAGTAGTATGCCGGAGAGTTCCGCTTCTGCCACAGTAATGCCGCCTTGTTGAAAAATTAGGCGCATAAGCGGGGTTGCCGTTGCCATCATCCACAGGGATAACGGGAGAGCCACCAGAATGGAGGCCCGCAGCGAGCGGGCAAGGGTTTCATTGAAAGCGGTGTTATTGCCGGAAGCGGCGAGTGCTGCCAAAAATGGATATGAAGCAAGGCCTGCCGCCTGTGCCACAACGCCAACAGGCACCTGAGTGATGCGGCGAGCATAGCTTAGCAGGCTGACTCCACCCTCCCCGACGAGGGAGCCAAAAATGCGAATGCACTGTTCGTCAAGGGCAACGATAGACTGCCCGAGCATAAGGGGGAGGGCAAGAGCCAGTAAGGTTTTCATGGCAAAATGGCGCAGGCGGGGAGAAAAGGACAAATCTCCCGCTCGCACGGCAAGAATAGGCAGTAGAAGACTGCCAAGGGCTGCCCCCACGAGAACTCCCCAGCAAAAGCCTTCCATACCGCGCTCCGGCGCGATGTGTAGAAAAATAAGTCCCATTACAATGATGCATCCATTATAGAGAAGCGGGGCCAGAGCGGGAACGGTAAATTGTTTTCGATAATAAAGAAGTGCAGTAAAGCAGGCCCCTGGCAAAAAGCAGATTTGTGCAGGTAAAATAATGCGTAAAAAATACCCCAGGCGCTCATGGGCCTCAGGCGTGAAGCCGGGGGCAACATAGCGGGCAATATCGGGAGCAAAATACCAGGCGATTATCGTTAAGCCAACGATTAAAAGCGTGGCCCAGCAAACCGCTGCGGAAAAAAATTGCCACCCGCTATCCTTGTCCTCATGAAAAAGTTGGGAAATGAGAGGCACCAGGGTGATGGAAAAGTAGCCGCCTGCAAGAAGATAATTTAAAAAATCCGGCACGACAAAGGCGGTGAAATAGATGTCAGATTCCACTCCTGCACCGAAATAGTAGGAAATGACTTTATCGCGCACCAGGCCAAGAATGCGCGATAAAAAAACGCTCACTCCAAGAGCAATGGCAGCCAGGCCCATGCCGTGGCTACGCGTAAGAAAACTCATAACTGCTCCGTAAAGTGAGGCTGATGTAGTTGAACGGGTAAATAGCGATTATTAGAGTTCGTTGCACAATGCAACGAACTCTGGCGATTGCGCAGCAAGCGCCCGCAAGCGGACAGCGCAGCGTGCCTTTCTTTTGAAAGGAGCAATGCTTTCGAAAGTATCCGAGAAAGAATATGTGTTTAATTTCTTAAAAATCAGGCCGTTTAAACGTAATCTATTTATTTAGTCCCATAAATTTCTTAAAAAGTTATACCTCCTGTTACGCACCGTCAAGGATATTTACGGCTGTCCCCAATACCGCTTGCGGGCGCTTGTTGCGCAAGCGCCAGAGTTCGTTGTGTAGTGTAACGATTTCCATGTCGAGACAAGTTCTTAGGCATAAACGCGCATATGTACTTGACGCACGGGCGAGAGCGCGATAACAGAATTGGAAGTCACCTTTGCGTGGTGCAGCTTTTATGAATGCTTCTGAGCGTGGGCTGGTATGAGAGGATGGTAACATGCCGAAAAGCGCTTTGAAGAGGGAATTCTGTTTTATGGACTAGAGGCTGTTGACGATATAAGCTTTTGTCCTCTGTTAGAGTGTGTGGATTTCAGTGCAAGTGTGTGTATATGGACTGCACAGCCATTTGCACCGGACTTGCGCAGGAAAAGCAGGGGCAGAAAATATGGTGTCAGCAGGTTCTAAGGAACGGGGCGCGTCGTCCATACCACCGACGCAACCGGCAAGCGGCTTGAATCACTTCCTGAAAGGACTGCCACTATGAAAAACAAGATGCCATTGCTGCGGTGGGCGGGCTTGTGTGCCCTTATGCTCATTGCCTTTGTCTCCCTTGTCTCTGCCGCCCAAAGTGCAGCAGGGGCAAAAAAGGCAATGAAGATTGGGCGCGCTGATGCCGTGACCCTCTCAAACCCTGTAAACTTTGCGGGCACAAAGTCAGAAATGCCCCCTGTTTCTTTTCTGCACGATCAGCACACTCAAGCCCTTGAAGGCATGGGAAAAGACTGTAGCAGCTGCCACGCACCCGCTGGAAAAGATGGTGGTGGCCTTTCTTTTGTTCTGAAAGGGACAGAAACGGTAACCGCGGCAAGCTGGAAAGATTCTTTCCACACAGCCTGTGTCACCTGTCACGTCACCCTTGGCGCGGCTGGCAAGAAAACCGGCCCGGTAGCCGCAGACTGTAGAAGCTGCCACAAGGCTAATCCCGCTGAGGCAAGCAACAGGCAAGATATCGGCTTTGATAAGCTGTTGCACTACAAGCACGTTGCTTCAAGCGCTGTGAAAGTTACCGGCAATACAGAGAAAAACTGTGCTGCCTGCCACCACGTCTATGACGCGGAAGCAAAAAAACTGGTATGGGGCAAGGATAAGGAAGATTCCTGCCGCGCCTGTCACCAGATGCCTGCTCAAAAAATAGCTACTTTGAAGGCAGATCCCGCTGCCAGTGATGAAAACGGCCCTCTGGCTACGCGTATGACCTTTGACAAGGCCGGCCACATGGCCTGTATCAATTGCCACCTTGACGTGCGCGCTCAAAAGCTGCCCAATGTCACGTCTGGCCCGGTGAATTGCGCAGGTTGCCACGCTCCTGGTGTTCAGGAAAAATTGCGTGCCGAAGCTGCTATTCCCAATGTAACAGCAAGCTTGCCCCGCCTTATGCGCGGTCAGGAAGACGCAGTACTGCTCTTGGCTGTTGCCAATAAAGATGATGTAAAAAACTCCATGCGTCCGGTCAGTTTCAACCACAAATTCCATGAAGGGGTTGTGGCGGACTGCCGTTCCTGCCATCATAAAAAAATTGCCGCCTGCTCCTCCTGTCACACACTTGAAGGAAAAAAAGAAGGCGCTTTTGTAACACTTTCCGGGGCTATGCATTCGCCTGCATCCAAGGTTTCCTGTGTGGGTTGCCACAATACCGCAAAGCAGCGGCCTGAATGCCTGAGCTGCCATGCCACTCTGCCAAAGAACGGCCTTACCAAGGATTCCTGCTTGCAGTGCCACACCGTTCCCCTTGGCGTTTCCACGCAAGAAGCTGAGAATGGCTCCCTGCAGAAAGTAAGCAAAGAGCGGAAAACGCAGCTTGCGCTTGAAACTGTGTCGGCTCGTTCCGCGCAGCGAGCAACCACCTACGACCTTGCGGATATTCCTGATGAAGTTACCATCAAGGGCCTGTCCGATGAATATGAAGGGGTTGTTTTGCCTCACCAGAAAATTGTGCTCAATCTAATGCAAAAGCAATCCGAAAGCCGTCTTGCAGGTGTGTTTCACACTGATAAGGCAACGCTGTGCCAAAGCTGTCACCATCATAGTCCCGCTTCCAAAACTCCGCCCAAGTGCGCAAGTTGCCACGCGAGTGGTGGAGCCCCGATGGTTGCAGGGTTGCCGGTGCTTAAAGCTGCATACCATCAACAGTGCATGACTTGCCATGCGACGTTGAAGCAGCGCCCGGCTGCCACTGAGTGTAACGATTGCCATAAGCCCCGCAAGAGCTAAAAGGAGTCTTCGAGATGAACCGTAGAAAATTCCTGAGTCTTATGAGCGCGGCAGGCATTGCAACTGCTGTATCACCGACGATGGGTAACGCGGCAGCAACAACTGCTTTTTCCGGGCACCCGAATGCCGTTGGGGTATTGCATGACTCCACTCGCTGTATCGGTTGCCGCAAGTGTGAAGCAGGATGCCAAAAGGTCAATGCATCTGTTTTGCCTACCCCGGATAAATATAAGAAACCTGAAAAGCCTTTTGATGACTTAACCGTGCTGGAGAAGCCCCGCCGGACAGATTTTCAGCGTTATACCGTTGTTAACAAGTATACGCCGGAAGGTTCCCCTGCGGCTGTATTCCGTAAGCAGCAGTGTAACCACTGTCAGGAACCTGCCTGTGCTTCGGCCTGTTTTGTTAAGGCTTTTGTAAAGACCCCAGAAGGGCCGGTTGTTTACAATCCCGATGTTTGCGTTGGGTGCCGGTACTGTATGGTGGCCTGTCCTTTCTATGTTCCTACCTACGATTACGGGAATGCCTGGAATCCGTTGGTTTACAAATGTACCATGTGTGCCCCGCGTATTAAGGAGGGCAAGCAGCCCGGATGCGTGGAAATATGCCCTAAAGACGCCCTCACCTTTGGCAAAAGAAGCGACCTGGTGAAGCTGGCTCACAAGCGCATTGCTGCGAATCCCGGTCTATACCACGACCAGGTGTATGGCGAATCCGAAATGGGTGGAACCAACTGGCTGTATATTGGGCCTGTTGCTGCGCCAGAACTGGATCAGCCTGTCCTTGGTAAAACCTCGGCACCTGAGCTCACCTCGGGAGCGCTTGGTTCTGTTGCCATGGTTGCCGGGCTGTGGCCGGTGCTTTTGGGTGGCGCTTACGCCATCAGCAAGCGTCGCACCAAAAACGCCGACGAAGAGCGCAAAGCTGCGGTACAAACTGCGGTAGCCAAGGCAAAAGCTGATGCTGATGCCAAGATGGAGAAAGCTCTTGTCAAGGCGGAAAAGGAAAAAGACGCCACGGTTGCCCGTGAGGTGAAAAAGGCCAAGGAAGAAACCGCCAAAGAAGTAGAAGCGAAATTTGCGCCGGCTGCTCCTGCGGCTTCGGATGCCCCGAAAAATTCTGATGGCTCACAAGGCCCGGACGCCGAATAAGGAGGGCTGCCATGACTACTGAATCAAATAATCCCAAATCGTTTTTTTCATCACCCGGCAATGTTTTTGTCGGGGCCATTCTGCTCATGGGGCTGCTGATTACCCTTATCCGTTTTACCAAAGGGCTTGGGGCTGTCACAAATCTTGATGATAACAACCCCTGGGGTATCTGGATAAGCTTTGACCTTCTGTGTGGAGTTGTGCTTGCAGCCGGTGGCTATGCTACCTCATCTGCCTATTATCTGTTTGGGCTGAAGCAGTTTCATTCTGCTGTGCGCCCTGCCATTACAACAGCCTTTTTGGGTTACTTCTTTGTAGTTGTTGCCCTGCACTTTGACGTAGGCCAGCCCTGGCGTTTGGCGTACCCAATCTTTGTTTCGCAAGGGACAACCTCTGTGCTTTTCGAAGTCGGTTTGTGTGTGTTTTTATATGTGACGGTACTTGCCATTGAGTGGATGCCGGCTGCTTGCGAGTGGCTCGGACTGCGGGGGCCCCGTAACATTCTGCTCTCCCTCACTATGCCTCTTACGGTTTTGGGGGTTATTCTCTCCACCATGCACCAGTCTTCCCTTGGTGCCTTGTATCTGATTGCGCCTTCCAAGATGCACCCTTTGTGGTATTCCAGCTTTATTCCTGTGTTTTTCTTTGTTTCGAGTATGTTTGCCGGTATGTCCATGGTTATCTTTGAAGGTATCCTCGTCCACAAGTGGTTTCATCATAAAATGGATGAGGCTCACTTGAAAGATGTGGATAATGTTGTGCTTGGCTTTGGCAAGGCTGCTTCCATCATTATGATGGGCTACCTGTTCATTCGCCTGTTCGGCGTTGCGATGGATAATAACTGGAAGTATCTGTGCAGCAGTTACGGTGCCTGGTTCTTGTTGGAACTTGGCGGATTTGTAGCACTTCCTTCCTTCCTTTATGCCATTGGCGTGCGGGAAAAGCGCCTGTGTCTCATTCGGTTTGCGGCTGTTCTCACCGTTCTTGGTGTTATACTGAACCGCTTTAACGTGAGCCAGGTGGCGTTTAACTATAATCTGCCCATAGCGGAGCGATATTTCCCAAGCCTTATGGAAATTGGCCTGTCCATCTTTGTTGTGACACTGATAGTGCTTACCTATCGTTTCATCTGCACAAGAATGCCTGTTCTGTACGAACACCCGGACTACCATGAAGAGCCGGCTTACGAGCCAGCCGATCACCATCACCACTAGAGCAAGGATATCACATGGAAACTATATTTTATTCCCTGCATGACTTTATGCTCTGCACCAAAACCATGACATATATTCTCATGGGCCTTGGTCTGTTCGGTCTGCTCGGCTATTGGATCTTCCTTACCGGAAGAGACGATTCCATCAAGAAGTTCTAGCCGTACCTTTCGTGCGCCAAGGAGTATACACATGGCACAGATGTATAATTTTTTAACCGGCCCGGCCCTGGCCTTTTCCCTGTTGGTCTTTTTTATAGGGCTTACTGTCCGGTTTGTTCTTTATTTTAAGGGGCTTGACTGGCGTCTTGAGCGCGTGGCCTACAAGCCCCATTTGGAAGCTGGCATGAAAGGGGGCGTTCATTCTGCCTTTAAGTGGCTGGTTCCTTTTGGTACTGTGGGCTGGCGTGCTCAGCCTTTCTTCACTTTGTGTTTCTTTTTGTTTCACATAGGGGCTGTTCTTATTCCCTTTTTTCTCATTGGACATAATGAAGTATTGAAGATGCGTTTTGGCTTCTCCTTTCCTTCTATGTCCCAGAGCCTTGCGGATATCCTTACCGTAGCTGCCATTGTTGGTATCTTTTTTATCATTATGCGCCGTATTTCCTTGCCGGAAGTGCGCATTTTGACAACATGGTATGATTACTTCATCATTGCGCTGGCAGCCGTACCTTTTGTAACCGGCTTTGTCGCCCGCCTTGGCGGGGGAGAATGCTGGCTGCTCACGCACATTATCAGTGCTGAGGTTATGCTTATTCTTGCACCTTTCACCAAGCTTTCCCACATTGTCCTGTATTTTGCGTCTCGCTGGCAGCTTGGGGCTGACTACAGCATCAAGCGGGGCGGACACCGGCGTGGGCCATGCTTCCCCTGGTAATTCCAGGGACAGCATCTTTGTGACGTGTCCACGCTTTCATGACTGGACAATCAATAAAATGAGCCCGCACGGGGTTTCCCCGCACGCGGCTGGAGAACATCCCGCTCCTTGAGTGTAGATGTTCCAAAAAGGAGCCTATTATGCCTGAAGGCCAGTTTTGTAATAGACGCCCCATAAATACCCAGGAAGACTTGAAAGCTCTTCTTGGGGACAAGGGGGGTAAGCAATATTATGCTGAAATGCTTGAATTGGATGTTGATACGGAAAAGCTTGCCGCAGCCGTTGAGAAAACCTGTCAGTCACGCACGCGTACCTGGCTTGAAATTTGTGCTCACTGCGGCATGTGTGCGGACAGTTGCTTCCTCTATCGCTGTAATGACCGCGATCCTGAGCAGGTGCCTGCTTTCAAAATTCAGTCCACTCTTGGTGAGATAGTACGCCTTAAGGGGCAGGTGGATAACGCTTTCATGCGCCGCGCCATGGATTATGCATGGTCAAAATGTACCTGCTGCAACCGTTGCGGGCAATTTTGTCCGCACGGTATTGATGTGGGCGTTATGAACAGTTACCTGCGCGGACTTTTGTTTTCACAAGGCTTTGTTCCTTGGGAACTGAAGATCGGTTCAGGTATGCACCGTATTTATGGCGCACAGATGGACGTTACGAGTGAGGACTGGGTAGAAACCTGTGAGTGGATGGCGGAGGAAAATCAAGAGGAATGGCCCGGCCTTGAAATTCCTGTTGATAAAGAAAACGCCGATATCATGTATACTTTGAACGCCCGTGAGCCCAAGCACTACCCGGAAGATGTGGCCCAGGCCGCCATTATCTTTCACCTTGCCGGTGAGAATTGGACTGTGCCCAGCCAAGGGTGGGAGCAAACCTCCCTCACCCTCTTTGCCGGGGACTGGGAAGCATGCCGCATGAATGTGGAGAAGGTTTATTCCGCCATTGATCGACTTAAGCCCAAGCGCGTTACCGGCACAGAATGCGGTCACGCCCACCGTGCCACAGTTATCGAAGGGCCATATTGGATGGGCCGCCCTGATGGCAAGCCACCCGTCGAATATATTCACTATGTGGAATGGCTGGCAGAGGCCTTGCGTCTTGGCAAAATAAAAATAGATCCGGCAAAAAAGATTAAGGAAAAAGTAACCTTACAGGATTCTTGTAACTATGTTCGAAATCACGGGTTAAGCAATTTTACCCGCGAAATTATGACGTATCTTGTAGAAGACGGTTACTTTGTGGAAATGACCCCCAACCGCGAGTGTAACTATTGCTGCGGCGGTGGTGGCGGATTCAACGGTATTGGCATGTATCGTAAGCAGCGTAACAAAGCCCTGCTTACCAAGCGCGATCAGCTTATTGCCACAGGGGCGAAGCTGGTTATTTCTCCCTGCCATAACTGTTGGGATGCCATTCGTGACCTTGAAGAAGAGTATTCCATCGGTATTCGCTGGACATTCCTGAAGCCTCTTATTATCAATATGGCCATTGTGCCCGATCATCTGAAGCCTAAAGAAGATGACGATGCTGACGATGAATAGTTGAGGAAACGCTGGCGTAATCAAAAAATTATGCAAGTAAAACAGCGTTTGCTTAGATCCGCAGGAATAAACATTGGGGAGGCTCTGCTTCCCCAATGTACCTTTAGGAAGACCAAAGACTATTTATACCTAGTGCTTACTTGCAAAAGTAAGAACTACAAAATCCGACAGGATTTTGCGCCGACTGAGTCGGCGTGCCTATTAAAAATCAGTATGTTATACTTTTGTTATTTTTCGGAAACAGTGAAGTTTTATGCTCGAAATTTTAACAATTAGACACTAGTCGCGTTCACAAACATTACAAGGGAATCTGTAGGTATGCTGTATACAATTCGGTGGGTTTATGTCCTTTTTTTCTTTTTAATCGGCGCGGGGATTGCCTTTTCCCCTTCTGCGTCTGCTCTCACACCTCCTGCCATTCCCGCTCCCAAGGGCTATGAAAGTAGGATTTCGCAGAGCGATGCTGATACCTCGCATCTTTTGCAAGGATTTCTTGGGTTGCCGTATCGCGAAGATGGTGCTTTGGACGAACTTGGACAGTTCGTACTTTTTCAGGTGCCCACCACTCCCTTGTCCACTCCAGGTTTGAATTGCAGTGGCTTTGTTTTGGAAGCATCCCGATTTTTGCTGAACACCAACATACCCATTGCCACGGCAATGGCGGATCGGAAAAACGATAGTGGGCCGGGTTCACCTTTGGGGCAGGATTGGGATTTTGGCTGGGATCTCATTGCCAATATTGCCGACAAGCGTTCCGCAACACTGCTTTTGCCAGATGGAAAAACAGCGGCGCCTGCTGCGCTCTCCGGTTCGGTGCGGGGCTTTGATGTTCACGCTCCGGCTACCTGGAAGGAGCTGCCCACCCGTCTTCGTTCCGGTTACCTTTACCTCGTCAGTTTTAGCAAACCCTCCACATTGCCCGGCTACACCTTGCAGCATTATCATGTTGGCCTCATTTGGGTGAGCCCTGCCAAAGAACTTTGGTATTACCATACTACCGGGCAGGCAAAAGGGGTTACCCGTCGCGATCTCGCCACCCCAGAGGGGCGATCTTCTTTTCAGCAAGCCTTTGCCAATAAAGGGAACGCACGAAAATTTATGGCAATTATAGAGATTCCTTTGCCGCCTGGGAGATAATTTACTCAAAGCTAATTCCAATTCTAGGGAAGCACTGATTTAATCGGAAGAAGCGGGGCTTGAAAGAGGGCTGCGCTGGGTGCCAGCCAGCAATACGCACACTTACTATTAGCCTATTATATAGCACCACGCGCCACACCGCTCTCCGCTGGGGGAAATGATTTCTCCCAGACCCCCTCAGCTTGTATCATAATGAAACAATTAGAGAAATTAAAAAAATCTGCTGTGGCGGATTCTTGCCGCACAGGACGTGCGGCTCCCGCCCTGTCCCGGGCGGAGGGCGACGGAAGCGCAGCCGGTTCTTTACGGCGAGCACCGAGCCCGACAGCGAGTGCCCCTACAGGATGTGGGGGCCGAGTGTCATGCGATAAAATTAAGGTAGGATCACACTTCATACTGGATCTTTATCATATACTACTCAATTTAAGGATCTCCCATGACTTCAACACGCCGGGATTTTTTACAGGGCGGGGTGGCAACACTGGCTGCTACCCTTGGAATGGTATGTCTGCCGGGTTTTGTGCGAAAAGCTGCGGCTCTTGATATAGAAAGAAAGCATGTTGAGGCTGAGGAGTGTTCCCAAAGGGTGCGAGATGTTGTGGATGAGGTCATCCGGCAGGAACGTATCGTAGGTGCTGTTGTGCTTGTGTCGCAGGAGGGGCAATCTGTTTGTTCCCATGCCGCTGGTTTTTTGGATCGAGAAGCGGGCCTTCCTATGCAGGAAAATGCTATTTTTCGGTTGGCTTCCGTTTCCAAGTTGATTGTGAGTGTTGCAGCCATGCTTCTTGTGGAACAGGGAAAAATGCGCCTTACCGACCCTGTCACCAATTTTTTGCCCGCCTTTACTCCGCGTTTGTCGAATGGCACCACTCCTGTAATTACTATTAAGCATTTACTCACACATACTGCGGGTCTCCGCTACGGTTTTGGTGAGGGTAAAAACGGACGATATCACAAAGCGAATGTGTCAACAGGGCTGGATCAGCCGGGTCTGAGCATGGAAGAAAATTTGCACAGAATTGCGTCTGTTCCGCTGGATTATGTTCCCGGAACCCAATGGGGTTATTCTGTAGCAACGGATGTGCTGGGGGCTGCCATGAGCGCGGCCTGCCAGGAACCGCTGCAAGCACTGGTGCGCCGCCTTGTAACGGTGCCGTTGGGCATGAAAGATACAAGCTTTTCAGTAACGGACAGGACTCGTTTGGCAAAGCCCTATATGGACGGCAAACCGCGCCCGCTTCCCATGCCGATGGAAGCGAAGCTGGGTACGGGGGAAGGTCTGCTTTTTTCGCTTAACCGTATTCACAATAGTGCCTCCTTCCCTTCTGGTGGAGCAGGTATGGCGGGCACAGCTCCAGATATCATGCGCCTTGTGAATTGCTTGTGTTATGGCGGCAGCAGGCTGATGAGCCCGAGTACCATGACTGCCATGAATTCACAGCAGGTTGCGCCGCATGAGGTGGAGCCGGGTTGGGGCTTTGGCCTTGGTTGGAGTGTCCTTGTGGATCCACAAAAAACGCAGACTCCGCAAGGAGTAGGCACAGCAAAGTGGGGAGGGGTGTATGGGCATTCCTGGTTTTTTGATCCGAGCCGGAAGCTTTCCGTGGTGGCGCTTACCAATACAAGTCTTGCTGGTATGACGGGGCGTTTTCCAATGGGTGTGCGGAACGCGGCATACGGTGTTTCTTTATAATCTTTGCAGATAGTGTCGTCAAATAGGCTCTTTTCCCCCTGCCGGCGTCAGAAAAACTTTTTATTCCGGTCGAGTACCGAAGAGTACACTCCCTTCACAAAAAACGTTTCTTCCTTGGCAGAGAACAAAATATCTATATTTGACGACACTATCTAGGCTTGTTGCATGGAAAAACCAGACTTACAACAATTTCCGATAACACCGGGAGTTTATTTATATAAGGATGCCAACGGGCATATCCTTTATGTTGGCAAGGCGCGTCGGTTACGTCAGCGTATTGCCTCATATTTTCGAGATGACAAGGAGCTGTCGTCCAAAACACGTATCATGCTGAGCCATGCCCAGAGTCTAGATATTCTGAGCACTGGCACGGAAAAAGAGGCCTTACTCTTGGAGGCGGGGCTCATCAAGAAGCACCGACCCCGCTATAATATTGTTTTGCGGGACGACAAGGAATATCTTCTTTTTCGCATAGGTACGGAGCATCCCTTTCCACGGGTAGAAGTTATTCGCCACAACCGGAAGCGAAGTGGAGAACTGCGCAGGGGAAAAACCTTTGGGCCCTTCTCTTCAGGCACTGCGGCACGGGAAACCTGGAAGCTCATTCACAAATATTTTCCCTTACGCCGCTGCCGTGATGTTGCCTTTAAAAACCGCACGCGGCCTTGCCTTTATCATGATATGGGGCAATGCCTTGGCCCATGCGTGTTGCCGGTAAAAAAAGAAGAATATCAAGCTGTTCTCGCTAAAGTAGGTATGTTGCTGGAAGGGCGCTCGCATGAACTGATGGATGCCCTGCGTGATGAAATGCAGCAGGCGGCAGAGCAGCTTGCCTATGAAAAGGCTGCAATGTTGCGCGATCAACTGCGGGCCATAGAGCGCACGTTGGAGAGGCAGTCTGTCGTCTTGCACCGCACAAGTGATTTGGATCTTGTGGGTGTCGCTCAGATGCCCGAAGGCCTGGCTCTTGGTATTGTTTTTGTGCGGGAAGGTATGCTGGTGGATGGGCGAAACTTCTTCTGGCCGGGCCTTACCCTGGAAGATATGCCGGAGCTGCTGCTCAGTTTTCTTGCGCAGTTTTATATACAGGGCCGGGCCTTTATTCCGCCGCGCATTGTGGTGCCGTGGCTTGTGACAGCTCCTGGTGGAAATGTCGCCCTGGAGCCGACTCTGGGTGAAGGTGGCACAGATGCCGGCGCTCATGTGAGTGAGAGCATGGCTGAATACTCATCTGCTCTTACCACTCTTGAAGCTGCTTTAGCCGAGCTGCGGGGGGCGCCTGTACGCATTACATCACCCCAAGGCATAGACGAGGACAGGCTGGTGCTCATGGCCATGTCCAATGCGCGGGAGGCTGTAAAAACCACCACGACACCGGCTATGGCGGAAGTACTGGCCCGGCACTTGCTCAGTAAAATTCCGGTGCGGCGCATTGAAATTGTAGATATTTCCCATACCGGTGGACAGCAGACCCGTGCAGGCATGGTTGTTTTTGAGGATGAGGAGCCGGTGCTCAATGCCTATCGCAGTTATGCGCTGGATGACGATTTACTGGCCTCTGCCGCACAGGCGGGGGATGATTATGCCGCTCTTGCTGCTTGGGCTGTACGGCGTGTGGCTTCCGGGCCGCCTTTTGCCGATTTGGTGCTTATAGATGGCGGGAAAGGGCAGCTTGCCGCAGTGGAGCGTGCCTTCGCAGAGGCGGGAATTGCCGGAAAGTTCGCCTTGGCTGCCATTACTAAAGCGCGGGATGAGGATGGCAAGGCAGATCGCCGGGCGGGTAATATCAGCGACCGTATTTTTGTGCCGGGCCGCAGTAATCCATTGAATATTCATGCGGGTAGCCCAGAACTTTTATTTTTGCAACGCATGCGTGATACTGCTCATGATTTTGTTTTGGGCAGACACAGAAAGGCCCGTTCTGCCGCAGCTATTACGGGGGAACTAACGCGCTTGCCAGGGGTGGGGCCGGCCTTGGCCCGTGCGCTTTTTGAGCATTTTGGCTCTCTTGCCGCCTTGGCAAAGGCGGATGAGGAGATGTTGCGGCAGGTTCCCGGTGTTGGCGCGGCGAAGGCGGTGGCGTTGAAAGCACGGCTGTCAGCTCTTGTTATCCCGGCGGTAAAATAGTAATGTCGCATAATGTTTTTTGGGGAAAGCTCTGCTTTTTTCAGCTCCATTTGCAAAGGAGGCGACTCCCTTTGCAAACCTCAATTATATCAGGTAATATCATCTGAAATTATAATCAAAGAATTGGCACACTTCGTGGACATCTGCGCGGCAGGTGCCAAGTAATCTCAAAGTGAAATTACTCTAAATCAGTATACAAAGGAAATTGCATGCAACCAACTCGCAGTAAGCGCATGACACATGGAATTGAAAAGGCTCCTCACCGTTCCTTGTTGTACGCCCTTGGTCTCACCCGTGAGGAAATGGCCCGCCCCTTGGTGGGTGTGGTCAATGCCGCCAACGAGGTGGTGCCGGGACATATTCATCTTGGCAAACTCGCAGAAGCCGCTAAGGCAGGGGTTCGCATGGCGGGGGGAACCCCCCTTGAATTTCCGGCCATAGCCGTGTGCGACGGTCTTGCCATGAATCATGAGGGTATGCGTTTTTCTCTGCCAAGTCGTGAAATTATTGCGGATTCCATAGAAATTATGGCAACGGCGCATCCTTTTGACGCCATGGTCTTTATTCCCAACTGCGACAAATGCGTACCCGGTATGCTTATGGCCATGCTGCGTTTGAATGTGCCCTCGGTGCTTGTCAGCGGCGGCCCCATGCTGGCAGGAAAAGATAAGAAAAAGCGTGCGGATCTTATTTCTGTTTTTGAAGGTGTCGGGCGAGTGCGGTCTGGGGCTATGGACGAGAGCGCACTGGAAGACCTGACAGAAAGCGCCTGCCCAGGGTGCGGCTCTTGTGCTGGAATGTTTACCGCCAATACCATGAACTGTCTTTCGGAAACCATCGGGCTTGCTCTGCCGGGCAATGGTACTATCCCTGCCGTATCGGCAGCGCGGGTGCGTCTTGCCAAGCATGCGGGCATGCGGGTAATGGAACTTTTGGAGAAAAATATTACGCCACGTCAGATTGTCACTCAGCAGTCTGTTGCCAATGCGGTGGCGGTGGATATGGCCCTTGGGGGATCATCCAACACGGTGTTGCATCTGCCTGCTATTTTCCATGAGGCAGGACTGAACCTTTCTCTCGATATTTTTGATGAAATAAGTCGTAAAACGCCAAATCTGTGCAAGCTTTCTCCCGCAGGCCCGTATCACATTCAGGATCTGCACGAGGCAGGGGGTATTCCCGCTGTTATGGCAGAATTACTTGAGGCCAACCTCATTAATGGAGAAGCCCTTACCGTTACCGGTAAAACGGTAGCAGAGAATGTAGCCTTTCTGAAAGGTGTTCAGCCAGACCCTGATATCATCCGCCCGGTGAGTAATCCGCATTCCGTTGAGGGGGGTATTGCTATACTCAAAGGAAATCTTGCCCCTGAGGGTGCGGTGGTAAAGCAGTTTGCGGTGTTGCCCTCCATGATGACCCGCACTGTAATTGCCCGTGTTTTTAATAGTGAAGAAGAAGCCGTAAGCGCTATCTTGAATGGAAAAATCCGTGCTGGCGACGGCATTGTCGTTCGGTATGAGGGGCCGCGAGGCGGGCCGGGGATGCGTGAAATGCTCACCCCTACCTCTGCCATTGCCGGTATGGGACTTGATGGTGATGTTGCCCTCATTACCGATGGGCGTTTTTCGGGCGGCTCACGTGGGGCAGCTATCGGGCATGTTTCGCCGGAAGCTGCGGATGGGGGCATCATTGCCCTTGTGCAGGAAGGGGATAGTATTCTTATAGATATCCCCGCCCGCAAGCTGGAACTGCTGGTTGGTGAAGATGAGTTGGCCCGCCGCCGTGCCTCCTTTATCCCTGTGGAAAAAACTGTTACATCTTCTTTGCTGCGGCGCTATGCCCGGCAGGTAACATCCGCTTCACGCGGGGCCATTTATAAGGACTAAGGAAAAGTTTGGGGAGGGGAGTTAGCAAGAGAATATCGGGGGAGGGGGAAAACCCCCTTTAAAAAGGGGGTT
>JAVBJS010000053.1:0-14797 GCA_031546885.1 Desulfovibrio sp. | reverse complement strand
AGGAATTCTTCGTTAAGGAAGGGTACTCTGAAGTACATTTACGTGGTCTCTAGGGATTTTTAGCAGGAGCGTGGGAAGAAGCTTTAAAAGCATGGAAGCCAAGTGGCAACATCCCCACTGACCCTGTCGATTGTGAGATCTGGGGACAGCATATCTAATTAGATCTGGGGACAGCATATCTAATTATTTTGTGGAGATCTGGGGACAGCATATCTGGATCTGGGGACAGCATGCATAATTATTGACTTGTTCCCTCTTTTTCTGCGTCTATGCCTACATTTGGCAAATAATAAGTAACCCCAACGGCATTCGGAACCACCCCAACAATATCAGAATGTATATGAACAAAAAGTTTCCATGCGATGCATGAAAGCTTAAATTTTTAGGAGTCGCTTAACAATGAAATAAGCGAACTACTTTACTGTGGCTTATCTTTTTTGTCCAGCTTTTTAATTCACTCTTCAACGACCTCCCATAGTCGAAATGTTCTGGCATTCGTTATGACATTTTGATATCATTGTACAATGAAGATCGTTGCACAACACTCTCTCGCGGCGGCATGGCAGAAGCGCCTTGAAAAGCGCGGGGTGTCGATTTATTGACAGTTCAAGCATCTTTAATATACACGCTTTTACCACTAAAATACTGCTAATCCATACCGGAGCTCAGATGAATAATAATGCTGGTGAAATATTTACTGAAATTCCTGGCGCACAGCCGATAGGTCTTGTTGCATATTATGATAAATTTTTATGGTATTATCCAAAGTGTGAACCGGAAACGAAAGCGTGGTTTTCCCGTCACATAGAAAAAGATTGGGTGATCTTAGATATTGGTGCAAATATAGGTTATTATTCAGTATTGTTTTCTAGATCTGCAACTGCTGGGACTGTATATGCCTTCGAGCCAACGTCGACCTATGAAAAACTATTACTTAATCTGCAGCATAATCAGTGTACAAATGTAAAGCCATTAAAAATGGCAGTAGGTGATAAAACAGGCTTATTAAGTGACGGTATTTTTCGTATTTGGGGTACCCCTGCTGAGAGTGCAGACTACTTATTCACAACAGTGGATGAATTCATTAGAGAAAATCGTATAGATCGTGTTGATGCTATTAAAATTGATGTAGATTCCTTCGATTTTGAAGTTTTGCTTGGAGCGGAAGAAACGATACTGCGATTTGATCCGTATATTATGGTAGAGGTGAATGATGGTGCTTTGAGTAAGCGGGGATTTTCAGCACAAGATATTTTACAGTGGGCGATAAAAAAGGGCTATTCTGTTGCATCGATATACGATAAGGAAAATTATTTACTCAAAAGGGAGGCTGCCATCAGGTTGCCTGGTGATACTATGAATGTACCTCTTGTTCAAGAAGGAACAAAGGTAGTACCAACACCCATTAAAAGCAACATAACAACTGCAATTGAAGCTGCGCAAGCTCTGAATCGTATGGGTTCCAGAGGCATGGAACTGGATGCGTTTAGTAAAAGCATCCCTGTTGTGGATGTTGATGACCTTCATACAGTACTTGATTTTGAAAATAGTATTGGTTATCCTGCCCAATACAAGCAACTCCCTTTGCAAGACTGGCGCATGGAGATAAATGATTCTCCCATTTTCCGCTATTTATACCGCAATGTCGCCCCTAAAAGACACTTGGAATTTGGGACATGGCAAGGTGCAGGTGCCGTATATTGCCTAGAAGAAAGCGAGGCGACAGTTTGGACAATCAATCTACCCTTTGGTGAGCCTCACCCCAATGATGCAGCGCAGTCCAGCTATCACAGTGGTGAATCTTTTGATTTAAAGTTGTCCTCACTGGCAGAGTGGGCAAAGCGTATTGGATTTCCGCAGCTGCGTGCATATAATAGTGATAGTTTGGGGTTCATAGGGCGTTTTTATATTGAAAAAGGTTTGAGCCACCGCGTGTGTCAAATTTATGCGGATTCTACAAAATGGGATACAAAAAATTACCCAGATGGGTTCTTTGATTCTATTTTGGTGGATGGCGGGCATACGCGTGAAATACTATGCCATGATACCCTAAACTCGCTTCGCCTTCTTCGCCCCGGCGGGCTTATGATGTGGCATGATTGCTGCCCGCCGATCTGGGAAAAATTTCCTGGTACGACAGATGTGCTCAAAGGTATTCAATTACTGACACCGGTTTTACAGCGTGAGTTTGCAATGATGTTTTGGGTTAAGCCAAGCTGGATTTTGGTAGGCATAAAGAAGCCTTGACGGAGTTGGCTGCATAAAAAACTTTCAAAATATATAACGTATTTTGAAAGTTTTTGGAAAATATGGCTTAATTTGGTATAGGTTGATACATGCATTGTTTTATACACCATAGCTGGGAGGCTATTTCCATGCCCACTCCCTATATTAGCTTTGTTGTTGCCTCGCGCAATGATACTCATGGAATAAATATACAGGAACGAACCCAGAGTTTCTTGAGCAGCCTTGCGGAGCAATGCCACAGGCATAAACTTCATGCAGAGCTTGTTTTTGTGGAATGGAATCCGCCAGTGGACAGGAAGCCGCTATCCACAATTTTTACTCCGCCGTTGCCTTCGGAGTATTTTAGCGTTCGTTTTATAACTGTTCCTTCGCATATACATGATGCTTTGGACAATTCGGATAAATTCCCTTTTTTTCAAATGATCGCTAAAAATGTTGGTGTTCGGCGTGCTAAAGGAGAATTTGTTCTTGTAACTAACATTGATATAATTTTTTCTGAAGAACTTATTGATTTTTTTGCTGCTCACAAACTGGATAAAGGGTGCCAATACAGGATTGACCGCTTTGATCTGGGCGTGACTTCTCTTCCCCAGGGCTTGTATGGCAAGGATCTCATTGACTTTTGTATACAAAACACTGTTCGTATACAGGGTAGGTATGGCACTCACTTGCCGGGAGAAGAGCCGGCATCTGGCCCTCCAGATCGCCTTCACAGCAATGCCTGCGGCGATTTTGCTCTCATGTCGCGTAGCTCGTGGATGCGTATGAGAGGATACCCTGAGTTTAATTTGTTTTCTATGTATCTCGATGGCCTGGGAATTCACGCGGCACACGCTATAGGTTTACGACAAGTAATTTTTCAGCAACCTTTCACAATATTTCATATCGAGCACACTGAAGGGTGGGTGCTTGGTTCTGAGATGTGTAAAACGATGCCGACGATTGACTATAGTGCGTATGAATTGTTTTGTAAAAAAATGATTAAAACCGGTAAGCCTCTTTCGATCAATACAGATAACTGGGGATATGCGGATCATGTCTTTGAAGAAAGCTCGTTTACGCCTTGATTTTCACGCGGACGATCGTTGCACAACGATCGTCCGCGGCTGCGCTTTGCATGGGGCGCTTGCTATGCAATCGACAAAGGTGGTCCCGTTTGATGGGACAGCGTGAAGCGGTTTCTTAGCTTGAAATTTTAACAATTAGACATTGGTGGAGATAAGGATGCAAAGTATAATCGACGTATTAGAAGAAAAAGACCGCACTCCCAAACGCCTCAATTATTATGAAGCGCTGTGAGATCTGGGGACAGCATATCTAATTATTTTGTGGGGAGATCTGGGGACAGCATGCATAATTATTGACTTGTTCCCTCTTTTTCTGCGTCTATGCTTACATTAGATATGATGTCCCCAGAATATGCAGAATTCCTATAAGGCATTAGATATGCTGTCCCCAGAATTCCGTCAAGAATTCACCACCAAGTTGCGCAAAAAAACGGGAGCCGCAGTCTTGTGCGGTGAGAACTCGCTACAGCGAAGTTCTTGCATTGCGCAACGAACTCATACTGGACTGCAAAGAGCAATAAATCCGGATAAATTGAGCTTTATAATGAACAGTATTGGTGGGGCTAGCTACGCTGCAAAGATGGACTTGATTTATCCCTTCTGAGGAGTTAGTCTTGATTCAGACATAATTTTTCCCCTATGGAGAGCGTATGCAATTTCATTCTGACATCAAGCCTATCTCATGGCTCAAAAACAATGCCAAACAACTAATTGAATCCGTTAACGAAACAGGTAACCCAATGATCATTACCCAAAATGGCGAAGCAAAGGCCGTGGTAATGAACGTCAGGGAATATGACCAGATGCAGGAAAGTCTGGCCCTGCTGCGTCTGCTTGCGGATAGCTCCGCTGACGTGGAAGCCGGGAATCTGCGTGATTCGGATGAAGTCTTTGCCGATGCCCGCCAAATGATTACAGAGAAACGTAATGCGCGGGGGTAAATCGGCTTGGAAAGTGGCGTTTACCCGTCACGCGGACAACGACATTCTGGATATTTTGGCCTTCATTGCGGACAGAGAAGGGCTGGGTATGGCCGAAGCAATCCTTGAGAAGTTTATCAGTGCAAGGGACAGTTTGCAGGAGCTTCCAGACAGAGGCCGCATTCCCCCGGAATTGAGAAAGGTTAATATTCTCTCGTTCAGGGAAATCCAGGTTGCACCATACAGGATTGTTTACCAAGTCAATAAGATTGATCATGTGGTTCACATTCATATTGTGGCGGATGGACGGAGAAATTTTACAGAAATTCTGAAAGAACGTCTGCTCAGTCAACCTGTTATGCGAACCAAAAAACAGTAGCTGCATTTTTTTCTACGGTGTAAAGTTGCTGGTAGCATTGGGTTTTCGAGTTTTCAGCATCGACTAAGGTAAGGAGTTTGCAATGGGATTATTGAGCTTTTTTTCACGCAAAAATAAAAAAGTATCTAACACAGATGCGTTATCCCTTGCTCTTCAGAAGGCATTGGAAGCTATGGATGTGGGAAGCTGTGAAGCCTTTTATTCGTGCCTGCTACAATCAAAATTGCTAGTTCGTACAGAGATGAGCAACGGAAACCTCACGTTCCCAACTTTTTCAGACGGTACAGTCCCCATTTTTTCCAGTCTGTCCCGCCTGCTTGACGACACATCAATTGACGGATTACCTTCCTATGCCGAGGTAGTTGCGACAGAACTATTTGCCATTAATCCTGGTATTAATTATCATCTCAACCCATTTTCAGAATATAAGAAAGTGCTATCCGCGGTTGAGATAGCATATGTGACCACCCCCCCTGCCAACTTCACTCAGCAAATTAATGTTCCTAGAGGAACTACCATACTGACAGGTATTCCGGCAGAAGTCCCGGAAACCATGCTGTCGTTTCTGCGTACACACTTCGGAATGTTTCCTTGCGTAGCAAAAGCGTATCTAAATCTTGTTATACTGCAAGGTGCGGACGAAGTTCCGCACTATCTTGTGTCGGTTCTATTGGATCAGGAGCTACAAGACTTTTCTCAGTTGATTCCACAAGATATGACCCGTTTGAGTGGAGATGGAAACTATGTAGATTTTAGGTCTATCGTGCCCGGAGACGTGGACGAGGAAAATAGTATGCTTTTTTATAAGCGACCGCCTAAATGAAGCCATTGCACAATGGCCTCTGGCAACTGCGCAGCAGGTGCCCCTTGCAAAGCGTAGCGTGCCTTTCTTGCGCAATCCGCTTCGGTTGCGAAAAGCATGTTGGAAAATAAAGATCCAGGATGAAGTGCGTTCCTACCTTAATTTTATCGCATAACGCTCGACCCCCACTTCCTGTGGGGGCACTCGCTGTAGGGCTTGGTGCTCGCCGTAAAGAACCGGCTGCGCTTCCGTCGCCCTCCGCCCGAGGCAGGGCGGGAGCCGCACTTCCTGTGCGGCAAGAATTCGCCACAGCAGTTTGTTGCATAATGTACTGAAGGCGGGAGCCGCAGTCCTGTGCGGTGAGAACCCGCTACAGCGCGGCCAGTGCACACCGCTCTCCCAATATCAAACGGCAGAACCCACCAAATGATGAGCTCTGCCGTTTGTGCTGGTAATCTCTAGAGAGTCTACGCCCTGTGTTTATGTGTACGGTTTATAGCCAACATATGGGGTTTCCAAAGGGCCTGAGGCCCTTTGGCCGCCGGAGGCAACTATCTTGGCTATTTCGTCGACCCTGAAAAACTGATTTACGCCCGTACGCCAGGAAGCTCATCTTGTTGGCGTACGATTGCGAAAAGGGCTGCGAGGACAAAAAATATTCCATTGACCACAGCATTCATCCATTTTTTGCAGTTAAAGGCAGCAGCGGCCAGGAGCAAGTTGATAGCATCACCCATTGTGCCCTTGAGATAGTTGCGTGCCAAGCGAAAGTCGTTTTTCAGATGACCGATGACCGGTTCTATGGCACTGCGGCGTCCAAAGTTCTTCCGGGATTTACGCTTGGCGTGTTCGGAAGCCTTGGGAGAAGGAGAATCCGGCAGCACTATGGCTGTTTTGTCAATGCGTTTTCGCCCACGAAAGCCGCGGTCGCAAAAGGCCTTTTCCGGAGCGCTTCCACGAATATTTGTTACCTGCGCTAGGTAGTGTCGACAAGGGATATGACGCCGATTACATTGTACGGAAGTACTCAAAATGAACGCTGAAGCTGTCATTCCACCAAGGAGTACCAGAAAGGCGCCTCGCGAGTATGATCATTTTTTATACAAAGAGCGTAATATAATTGAAAGAATGCTTGGAAAAATGAAGCAGTTTCATAGCGTTGCCACAAGATACAGCAAAATGGCGGTTTCGTATTTGGCCTTCGCTCAGCTTGCCGCCATCCTGCTGCGGTTGAAATGAATGTCGACAGAGCCTAGCCGTACAACGGATTTACAGCTCGTTGCGTTGTGCACTGAGCTTAAGAAGGCGCGTTGTACTGCTCTAAACGCCCAAAGGCCATGCTTGCATGGCCTTTGGGGTGGGATCCTCCAAGTGAAAAAAGGACCCTATGTGCCGTGTACACTAAACCGAAGTAGCTGTGAGGAAGGAACACCTACTTCAGTGTTGTATCTGCACGAAAGCAAGGGATGACCTTGCAGAATCCTGGTAGCACGCCTTTCGGCAGGATTCTTTGTCTGGCTTGTGTCTTTCATTACGAGACTTACGTCGCACATAGTACTTTAAGGGCTGCCACACCCCGTAAAAACACTATGCACCAATTCGTACCAGACCATTATCTTTCTAACATATTTTACTGTTACGTCATGCTTTTTGCGCAAACACTTCGCAACATACAGCTTGCAAATACAAACTGTGACTTGTATCTAGAACCCTAATCCAAGCCCACCCTGCCCGGCACATGACAGCGAAACTGTCGGCGCTAACAGGTTGAAACCGCTTGGGCGAACGGCGACCCGGCCGGAGAGGCTCACAGGAAACGCAGTACCGGGCAAAGTGGGGAGAGCCTTAGCCCTAACGCTCTGCCTAACATATAGCATAGAGCGTGCCAAACAGTATCTATATAAAAACACTAGACTATCTCAAAATTGCACAAGAGCGGACACAACGAAAGTTTGCACATGTTGCACAGTTTTGCACAAATGTGCAGAAGCAACAGCCTTTACACAAATTCACTTCCTTGAGTATAGTGTTATTTTGCCAACAAAAGCACCGGCGAAGTTTTGCTTGGCATTTTTCTTGTAACCATTTATCTTCATTGCCATGAAAATAGAATACAAAGAAACTCTCCCAATGGAATGGACCCCTACCGCCAATGTGTTTGCAGCCCTTGGCGATCCCATGCGACAAAAAATTATATTGCTGTTTGAGGAAGGCGAAGAAATTTCCATAAAGGAAATTGCAGCCCTGTTTCCCTTAAGCCGCACAGCCATTGTGCATCACTTGCAGGTGCTGGAACGGGCTGGAGTACTTTCTGTGCGAAGGCAGGGCAAAGAGGCGCTGTACTCTGTTCGACCCGAAACCGTACTCACGGCGGTAACGCGGGTACGCGCCTATATCTATGATAACTTTCCCAACCTGGAGTAACTCCTTGAAAAATACAGATGACGCACCACAAGCACAGGATACTGTAACTTTTTCTTCCTCCACAGAAACACCTGTAGCCTCGCATGCTTCAGCAAAAACCACTGCGATAGATGCTCATACTGCAAATGCTGACGAGGCGGGAGCTCCCCCACCCACCAAGACAGCAGGCTCTGCCAATCTCATTATAATGGCCACCTGCTATTCACTTGGCACATTTACCGATAACTTTTTCAAACAGTCGGCCGTTCTTCTTGCCGCAACGGTGGGGCTTTCCTGGGTACAGAGCATCGCAACGGTGCTTTTTGCCTTGCCTTTTATCCTTTTCTCCGCGGGGGCCGGCTGGCTGGCTGACCGCACGGTAAAAAAGCACATTATTATTATCGCCAAAAGCATTGAATTATTTTCCATGGTGCTTGGCGCTTTTTTTCTTTTGAACCATAACTGGTTTGGTGTTCTTTTTATCCTTTTTTGTATGGGCTTGCAGGCCACACTTTTCAGTCCGGCCATTAATGGCTCCATCCCGGAAATTTTTCCTGCAGCCAAGGTGCCTCAGGTCAATTCCTTCATCAAGCTGGCATCCACCATTTCCATACTCGTCGGCATTGCCGGGGCCGGTGTCTTTTTAGACAGACACTCCGGCTTTCTCACTATTTTTGGCGTGGCGGAAGGCCCCGGATACGGACTCATTCTCGCCGGTGTCTTCATGGTTTTTGTTGGGGTTCTTGGTCTAATCACAGCGCTTACACTGCAACGCCGTCCCCCGGCTGTCGCGCAGGGGCTGCGATCCGGGCAATTCCCCTGGTCTGGCCCCCTCGACTCATGGCGGCATTTACTGGAGTGCCGTAAAGATCCTCAACTGTTTCTGGCCCTGCTTGCAGAAGGGTATTTTTACGGCGTAGCCGCAGTGGCTGTTGTCAGTGTTGCCAACATTGCGGCTGCATTGGAATATAGCGCCACTATCGCCAGCCTGTTGTCGGCCTCCCTTATGCTGGGCATTGCCTTTGGCGCTCTGTTCGCCGGGCGCTATCCGGCGGATAGCTGGAAGCACCTGCTCTTTCCCTCTGCCGTTGGCATGAGCCTTTGCATGATTCTTACGGGCTTCGCGCCGCTCATTCCTCATGGCCCCTTCTTTATCAATATGCAATTGGCCGGCCTCTGGCTCGCGTTGTTGGCCTGTGGCATTTGTGGGGGCATTTACCTTATCCCGCTGGCCAGTTTTATTCAGGTACGCCCTGCACCGGAAGAAAAGGGCAAAGTACTGGGAATTTCCAATTTTTTCAGTTTTGTAGCCATCGCTGTCTGGGGGGCTTTTTTCTCACTCATCGGCCTGCTTCCTCCCGCGATTACCTTTATAATTTACGGCCTTGCCACCCTGTGCTTTGCTCTCACCGTTATGAAAACGCGCCTGCGCCGCATGGACGCTACCACCTTGCAAGATGCTGCCGGAAGTTTTAGTGGCTTCTTTTTGCGAGGCATTCTTGCCCTACGCTATCGCGTAACAGAAACAGGACTAGGCAATTTACCCATGCAACCCGGCAGGCCTATTCTGTTTTTGCCCAATCACCCTGCCCTTATTGATCCCGTGCTTGTCTATTCGCGCATTGCGGGGCTTGCACCGCGCCCCCTTGCCGATGAAAATCAGATGCGGGGCTTCGCGCAAGGTATTGTTGCGCGAGGGCTGAACGCCATCACTATTCCTGACGCCCAAAAAGAGGGACGCGGGGCACGGGCGGGCATTCGCAAGGCTCTGACAGCAACAATCAGCGCCTTACAGCAGGGGGACAATGTGCTTTTGTACCCCTCCGGGAAATTATATCGCTCCTCGCACGAGTCTTTGGCAAGCAATTCCGCTGTGGCGCAAATCCTTGCCGCTGTTCCCAATGTACGAATTGTCCTTGTTCGCAGCTCTGGCCTCTGGGGAAGTTCTTTCAGCTATGCGCAAGGCATGACTGTTTTTATGAAACAAGTCCTGCACGGTATTCGCACCATTTTTTCCAATGCCATTCTTTTTACTCCCAAACGCCCGGTAAGTATTGACTTTTTTGAGCCAAACGATTTCCCCCGCTCTGAGGACAAACGAACCATCAACGAATACATGGAGAGCTACTACAACGCGCTGGCACACCCCGCTCTTGGCGTCCCCTATGCCTTCTGGCGCGGGCGGGCCCCCTATAATCTGCCCGAACTGCAAGCGCCGGCCACATCCCTTTCAACGGAAGAAACCACAGCAGAAATACGCAACGCGGTAACACTCCTATTACGCACCAGCGCCAACTTGCCGGATGACTTTGCTCTTTCACCTCAGCAATCCTTAACCGTTGATCTTGGCATTGACAGCCTCACTCTCATGGAAGTAGCCACAGCCCTTGAAACAGAGTTTGGGCAACCGGTGAGCGACCTGTCACGGCTTATCACCGTAGGGGACTGCTTCCTCGCTGCTGACGGAAAACTTTTTACCGAAGAAGAAGCCGCCACTCAGGTACCCCCCGCCTGGTTTGCAGGAGAAAAAGAACAGCCTGAATCCCTGGCTCTTCCCCACGCCACAGCCGTTCATGCCTTTTTACACCATGCTCGAAAGGCTCCCCAAAGGGCTTTTCTCGCGGATAAAAATGGTATTCGCACTCGTTTTCAGGTACTTACAGGCGCTCTGATATTAGCTCGCAGGTTTGCGGCATTACCAGGAACACGCCTTGGCATCATGCTACCCGCTGCCCCAGCTACCACAGTGGTCTGGCTTGCTGCGCAACTTGCCGGTAAGGAACCGGTAATGCTCAACTGGACTGTGGGTCTTTCCAATTTACGCCATTGTATTAGCCTTGCGGAAGTCACCCATGTGATCACGGCTACACCTCTTATGGATCAGCTTGAACAGCAGGGTATTGCCCCTGACGCGCTCTCTGTACAATGGATTACCATTGATACGCTGACCACCACCCTGTCGCGTCGAGAAAAACTGTTGGGAGCGGTGCGAAGCACCTTGCATTGCCGCGGTATTTTTTCCATTGCGACAAAGAAAGTGCGCGACATTGCCGCTATTCTGTTTACCTCCGGCTCCGAGTCCAACCCCAAAGGCGTCCCCCTCTCGCATACTAATGTTGTTGCCAATGCGCGTGACGTAGCGGCAGTTCTTGGTCTGCAAAACAACGAGCGCATCCTGGCCATGCTCCCGCCCTTTCACTCCTTTGGATTTCTTGTGGGGGTCACTTTACCCCTCGGTTTTGGCCTCGCAACAGCCTGTCACCCCAACCCCACACAAACTGCTCCCCTGGTTTTTCTGGTGCGGGATTACAAACTCAGCCTGCTTGGCGCAACGCCTACCTTTCTTAACGCCATACTGACCAAGGCCAAGGGAAGCACTCACCTGCAATCCTTGCGCTACGCCTTTGTGGGTGCGGAAAAATGCCCGGAAAGCGTGTATGCAGCCTTTGCTGCCGCCTGCCCCACAGCGTCTTTGTGTGAAGGCTACGGCATCACAGAGTGTTCACCTGTCATTTCCGTTAACCAGCCTGCCAAGATTCTTGCCGGTTCCATCGGGCATCCCCTTCCCTCCCTTCAGGTTGCCCTTGTAAAAGAAATCGCTGTCAGCCCCACCGCCAGTTCCAGTACGGCCGAGGCTCCAGCCCTTCACATGACCCCCGTGGTCGAAGGCGAATCCGGTATGCTGCTGGTGCGCGGCCCCAGTATTTTTGCAGGCTATCTTGGCAAAAACGCCCCCAATCCCTTTGTATCTTATGACGGAGCCACCTGGTACCGCACGGGTGACTTAGTACGCAGCGACAATACAGGGCGCTTGACCTTCACAGGCCGCCTCAAGCGATTTGTCAAGATTGGTGGTGAGATGATTTCACTTCCACAGCTTGAGGAAGTTTTGTTGCGGGCGCTGGGACAACGGTCGGACATACCTGATGATGGTAAGCCCTGGCTTGGCGTGGAAGTACGCCCAAGCACTGCGGACGAAAAACCGGAGATTCTCGTTTTTAGCCGTATTCCCGTTGTAGCGTTTGACTTGAACCGTCTTTTGCGCGAAGCAGGCCTCTCAGCCTTGCATGCTATTCATGGTGTGGTCGATGTTCAAGAAATACCGGTGCTTGGTACAGGAAAAACAGACTATCGCGCTCTCCAGGCACTTTGCCCCTAATCTAGCGACATTAAAAGCGTAGTATGCTGAAGCTAATCGGAATCGTTTCGGGCTCTGCCCGAACCCGGCAGGGATTGCCATCCCTGCACCCGGCACTTGGGCTTCTTACAAATAAAAGCGTAACGACAAGAAACCACTGATTAATTCATGTCCTGTAACATTTTTTGAGGCCATTACATAATGGCCTCAATGGGCAATAGTTATTGAATTGGCGTCCAAGGAGTATCTTGATTCTTGCTTCTATTGAGAAAGCGATACGCCACAGGCCCTTGCCCCTCGCGAGTGCGAACCTCAAAGATAAAGTTGGTATCCTTTCGCCCCACAGCACGGGCAGGGCTTTGCGAAGAAATAATATAGCGCAAGTCCATAAAGGTATACTCTACAGTTCCCTGCCCTGATGTTTCTGCCACCTTTGAACCGGCCACCTCCTCACCTTCAATTTTTTGAAGCTGTGGGGTACGCGCTGTCATGACCAGAGTGGGGCAAAAGCGGATAAAATCATCAAAAAAGGGTACTGTACGTCGTAAAAGAGCGACAAATGGCGGATTAGGACGCGCAAAGTCTTCCCACTGCACAGCACTTGGTTTTGTGAGAAAGAGGGTACCCATACGGTACTCTCTGCCATTAGGCTCTTCAACAACAGCTTTCCAGATAAAGGGACTGAAGGGCTCCGTCAGAAGGGTCAAGCGACTTCCCGGCTCTGAGGCGTGCATAGGGGTGAGAGCCAGGGCAACAGCCTGATTTACGCCAAAGGAGCAAAGAGGATACAGCAACATCCAGGCAAGCCCGATGCGGGCAAAGCGTCTTGCTCGGCCTGATGTCATCGCAGTACCGGCAATGGCCCAGGGAGCGATTCTATCGCAAGGCTCGCTTGCAAAAGGAACTGGATCTGCCTTTTGGCAGAGAGCCAAGATCAAACACGCCGCCCCAGGTAACAGAATCAAAAAATCTATAATGAACATGCCGGGAAGCGCGACACGGGCCTGTGAAAAAGGTAGAAAGATCTGTGTTCCAAAGGTAGTCATGCAGTCAAGGTACAAATGTGTATACAGGGCAAAAAGGGCCATGATACCAAGGGTGCCAAGCCCAATACCAACAGGCGAGGCACGCTGCGAACAAACAGGCAGAAGAGAAAGGAGCCGCATCATTTTGCCCCGGATTCCCTCATTTTGCAGCCCGATTGAACACAACTTGATATGATTTCCTGTAGCAAGGAGAGGTGGGGGGCATTGCCCACCACATTGCCGTAGTGGCCGACAAAGCCAGATAAAAAAAGGAAGTGTAAGCAGAATGGCAAGCACCGGCTGCCAGATGAGGGCGTGGGTAATGCCACGATGCAGCGACAGGAGCGAGGCTGGCCCTGTGCCGAAAAAAACATCAATATCCGGTAACTCACCGGCAAGTATGCCAAAAACAACAATCCCGGCCCGTTTAGGCGTAGCGCGAAAGGCAAGGGGTGTTAAGGCTCCCGCCACAAGATGAGTCAGGGTATCCATGCATATTCCTTTGCTTGTATTCTTCAGAGAAAAGACCCAGAGCAGCTCACCCATAAAATGAGTTCGTTGCGCAATGCAACGAACTCTGGCGATTGCGCAATGGCCTCATTTTAAATAAACAGCTCGAAGATATGTCCTCTAAACATGCTTTTAAAGCCCAAACGGGCTTTAAAAGAAAGGCACGCTGCGCTGCTCGCTTGCGGGCACCTGCTGCGCAGTTGCCAGAGCCCATTGTGCAATGGCCTCATTTTAAATAAACAGCTCTGAGTTCTGCTTTGCATCTGCCGAGCAATTTCAAAACAAAATCGCTCTAATATTCCAAAGTGCGATTTTTCCGACGAGCGAGTTCGCTTTGGTATCGCATCCCGAGGGTGGCTGCGTTTTCATTTGCCCAGTCACTGAAGCTGGTTGCGCCTGTGGGAGTTGCGCCTGGGACGTGAAGCAGATCTGCCATGAGCCCGCCTATTTCCTCTTCGGTTGCGAAGATGTCTCCCATGATTTTCCCGATGATTTGTGAGGCGAAGAAGCCAATTTTGGGAGGAATGCTCAACATGGGGCGCTCGTGCTTGATGGCTTTGCCGATGACGCTAACAAGCTCACGGTAGGTGAAATTTTCTGGCCCAATGGCGGGTAAGGTGGTGTTATCTCGCAGAGCGCCTTGTTCCACAGCCAGTTTTGCAAGATCATCCACAAAAATGGGCTGAATGTGGTACTTTCCGTCCCCAAACAGACAGAAAACCGGCATTTTACGCAATGTCCAGGCAATATTGTTCATCAAAATACCACCCTCGCCAAAAAGCATGGCCGGCTGAAGAATGGAGTAGGAAAGTCCGGATGCCTTCAGGGCATTTTCAATGTGTCCTTTGCAGCTAAAATACTCAAAGGGAGAGGCAGTATTAGCGTTGGCAATGCTGACATAGACGACTCGTTCCACTCCGGCGATTTTTGCTGCTTCAAAAAGAGTAAGAGTATGCCGCACTGCATCTGCGTGGGTGAATGTCTCATGATTAAAACGCACCCAATAAGTGATGTATAAAACCTTTACGCCTTCCAGCGCTTCCGTGAGGGCTTGGATATTATGAAAAGCCAAAGGAAAGGCCTTCACCGCACCGTTAAAAGAATTTGGCCTTTGAGGAGAATTGGTCAGAGTGCGAACTTCATGCCCCAAAGCAAGGAGGCGTTTTGCTATGTATTTACCAGAAAAACCAAAAGCTCCTGTAACAGCGTGCGTTTCTTGTAAAGCCATAACTTCTCCTTAAGTACCATCGTTCTATAATGTTTTATTAAATACAACCCAATAATAATTTGAAAATACAAATTAAAA
>JAVBJS010000022.1:0-24806 GCA_031546885.1 Desulfovibrio sp. | reverse complement strand
AAATAAGGAGAGCGTGTGGCAAGAGCAAGGAAAATGACTTTTTTGCGGAGGGAGTGGACTCTTATGTCCTCGACCCAGAGCAAAAAAGGCATTTGACGCAGCTATTGACCGCGAACATCCTTATTTATGGATAAGTTCTTACTTTTTGTCTGTACAAATGCCATACTGTATTTACTATAACCTGGAGAAGGAGCATGCGATGTCCCAAACCAAACAGGAATTAGTCGAAACCTTTAAAGAAAAGGCTGAACTTGTAGCAGCAAAGGTTACCACGGCTGCCACGCTGAAAGAAGCGTTACAGCACGTGGTTGCCATTTGCGCCAATAAGGAGCCGTGCGAGCTGCTGGCGGCTGAGGAAGGCACTGCCCTGGGGCCGCTGAGCGAAAATGGCGTTCCCACGCGGGCACAGCGCGTTATAGCCGCCCCTGGCTTAAACGATGCGGATTTTGCCGTCCTTGCCAAGGCCGCTGAGGAGAAAGGCTTTCTCTGCATTCGCTCTGGCCTGAGGAAGTACCTTGCAGGGATAGACGTAGGTCTGGCTATGGCGGATTTTGCCGTAGCTGCCAGCGGCACCTGCGCTTTGGATTCTACCAATGAAGAGGTGCGGCTGGCATCCATGATCTGTGAAAGCAGTGTGCTGCTGGTGCGTAAGTCAACCATCTATCCTGATCTACCAAGCATTGCCCCTCTGCTTCGCGATATGCAAAGCACTGGTGAGCCACGCTATCACGCCTTCATCACCGGCCCAAGCCGTACTGCGGATATTGAACGCGTACTTGCCATTGGCGTACACGGCCCCCTTGAACTCAACATCATTCTCTTGGAGGACTAACCCGATGCATGATGCTCCCAAAGACTCTTCCTCCTATCACAAGGCACTCCACGAGAGTTTGGAAAACGAATTCTTACGTAAATCTCTCGATAAGTTTGCGGTTGATTACCGGGCAAGCCGCGCCAATATATTTAAAGATGTTCCCGAGCGGGATTTGATTGCGCAGATTGCCAAGGCCAAGGATAGCTCCTGCAAACGCCTGCCGGAGCTGTTTCAACAGTTCAAAGCCGAGGCTGAAAAGCGCGGCGTAGTAGTACATCTTGCCAAGACGGCAATGGAAGCTAATGAGATCATTGCTCGTATTGCCCGCGAAAATCAGGTTAAAAGCATCATAAAATCCAAGTCTATGACAGCGGAAGAAACGCTGTTGAACCACCGTTTGGAACAAGACGGGCTGGAAGTGACAGAAACGGACTTGGGGGAATGGATTATTCAATTGCGGAAGGAACCACCTTCCCACATGGTTATGCCTGCCATTCACCTTTCCCGCGACGAAGTGGCGGAAGAGTTCTCTCGTGCCACGAACGAAACTCACGGTAATGATATCGGCAAGCTGGTCAAAGTGGCCCGGCGAGAATTACGCCGTAAGTTTATTGCCGCGGACATGGGAATTTCCGGGGCCAACTTTGCCGTTGCGGAAACAGGAACTATGGCCATGCTTACCAATGAAGGTAACGGACGTTTGGTCACTACGTTGCCCCGGGTGCATGTGGCTCTCATTGGCCTGGACAAACTTACCCCCACCCTGGAAGAAGCTCTGACCGCCATGCTGGTTCTTCCCCGTAACGCCACCTCGCAGCGCTTAACTTCCTACGTTTCCTGGATAGGCGGAGCAACAGATTCCAAGGCAACCCCCGATGGTAAAAAGATCGTTCACTTTGTCTTTTTGGACAACGGCAGAAGCGACATAGCAAGCGATCCGGTGTTTTCCCAGGCCTTGCGCTGCGTGCGCTGTGGGGCGTGTGCCAACGTATGCCCCGTGTATCGCCTCGTGGGCGGACATAAGATGGGGCACATCTACATTGGAGCCATTGGCATCATTTTAAGTTACTTCTTCTTTGGAAAAGACAAGGCGAAAGTGCTTGCGCAAAACTGTATCGGCTGTGAAGCCTGTTCAGATATTTGCGCTGGCGGCATTGACTTGCCCCGCCTTATTCGGGAAATTCGCGCGCGCTTAAATGAGGATGACGGAGCCCCTCTGGATGTGACGCTTATCTCTTCTGTTATGAAGAACCGTAAGTTATTCCACACCCTTGCCAAGTTTGCCAAGTTTGCCCAGCGGCCCGTTACCGGGGGAACACCCTATTTGCGGCATCTGCCGCAGATGTTTATGGGCGAGCATGGATTTAAGGCACTTCCTGCCTTAGCTCCGCAATCCTTCCGGGAAATGTGGGAGAATATTCGTCCAAGAATCTCCAATCCCAGTAAACGAGTAGCTATATTTGCCGGGTGCGCGCAAGACTTTATCTATCCTGAACAGCTTGTTGCTGCGGTAAATCTTCTTGCTGCTCATAACATTGCCGTGGATTTTCCCATGGAGCAAACCTGCTGCGGGCTTCCTCTGGAAGCTATGGGACAGAGCGAAGTTGCCACTGAAGTAGCGCGCCAGAACGCTAAGGCCTTCGAAGCATCCCGCTATGATGCCATCATTACGCTGTGCGCTTCTTGTGCCTCACACATTACCCATGCGTACCCACGTATGCTCGCGGGTGATGCGCGGGCGCGCAAGGCAGAGTCATTTGCTGAAAAGGTTATGGATTTCAGCTCGTTTGTGCGCAATGTTTTAGGGTTGGGTGCAGAAAACTTTGTGAATCGTGGTGAAAAAATAACCTACCATGCCTCATGCCATTTATGCCGAGGACTTGGCGTAAAAGAAGCCCCGCGTGAGCTTATCAAAGCCAATGGCGAATATGTGCCGGCAGCGGAAGAAGAGCTGTGCTGCGGTTTTGGCGGGAGTTATTCCATGAAATTCCCAGAGATCTCGTCACAATTGCTTGAGAAAAAACTGGAATGCTTCGCCGCCACTGGCGCTGACCGTCTGGTTGTGGATTGCCCTGGCTGCATCATGCAACTGCGGGGCGGGGTGGAAAAAAGAAAAATGGCTCTGAAGGTAACGCACATTGCCGAATTGCTGGCAGAAAACATAAAACGCTAAAACAAGATCACGTTTCATTACGGCCTGTTAATACCAGAGCAGTTTAGCTACTTCATAGGCGAACTGCTCTGGTATTTTAATTAAGCGCAAGGTGCGTTCGCGGCTCAACAGGCGGAGGTTTGGTGTAAAAAAGTCACAGACTGGTACTCATAGCTTTGCGGTGTGTGCATACCGCAGATGCTGGCCTGAAGGCCTGATGTAAAAAACACACAACTGTGAGAATACCACAAGTTTTTGAGAAGGCTTGAAATGATAATAACTATAAATATAAGCAGCTTAACTATATATTTCATGTAGGATCGGTTTTTGCATAGAGTCTGTACAGTCGTGCAAGAGAACAGAGCGCGGCAGTCTTGTATCAGTACCCCGGAGGTCTCATGTTCCAGACAACTATCTCACGCCGAATCCATTGCGCTGGTGTTGGTTTACACAGTGGAAAGATGGTTAAGCTTGTCCTGCGTCCCGCCGCTGAAGATACTGGTATTATTTTTCATATAGCCACTGCTGATGGAAAACGTGATATCAGCCCCACCCCTGAATCCGTCATTGCGACGGGACTTGCCACCACGCTTGGCAAGGGTGGCGTCTGTGTATCCACTGTAGAGCATCTGCTTGCTGCACTGCGGGGCCTTTCCATTGACAATGTACATATTGACGTGGAGGGCGGCGAAATTCCCATTATGGATGGCAGCGCGGCTCCCTTTGTTATGTTGCTGCGCGATGCCGGCATTCAACGCCAGAGCAAGCCGCGCAAAGTATTGCGGATTAAAGCACCTTTCAGCCTTTCGCATGGTGAAAAATACATTAAGGCTGAACCGTACAATGGATTCTCGGTAGATTGCACCATTGATTTTGCCCATCCCACCATTGGCAAGCAGCGTATGGCTCTTGTCGTCACAGCAGATTCTTTTGCTGAAGTTTCCAGGGCGCGTACCTTTGGGTTCATGCGCGATGTTGAAGCCTTGCAGGCAAATGGCCTTGCCCTTGGCGGAAACTTGGATAACGCTGTCGTGCTGGATGAGCGTGGGGTGTTGAATAAGGAAGGATTGCGCGCTCCTGATGAATTTGTACGCCATAAGCTGCTGGATTTTATCGGAGACATGGCAATGCTCTCTTTGCCTCTTTATGGTAAATTCACTGTGCATTGTTCAGGACATGCCTTGAACAATCAGTTTTTACGCGAATTAACGCAGGCAGGCAGCTTATATCTTGAAAAGGTAACGCTTGCGGCCCCCGTGCCGGTGTCATCCCCCCGGATGATTCATTACCCGGCCCCGTGCGCCGCGCCCGCCATGGCAGGCTAGGGCTGGCTATGTAAAAATCACCCACGCTGACAGGATAACCGCCTATCCTGTTATGATAGATAAGGCCACTATGATCCATAGTGGCCTTATCTATTTTCTGCTTGGAGCACTTTCTAACGCACAGTAGTTTTAAGATGAGTTCGTTGCATTGTGCAACAAACTCAAAACCTAGGTCGACACGGGCTAGCCCCAAGTATAAGGCAATATATAGCCTACTTCAAGTGAAAATAGCTCTCTGAAAACTTTACCGAAGTGGCTAGCCCGGAGATGTTGCCAGTGCAAACATCATGCGCCGTTTGTTTATGGATAAGCTCTTAGTTTGCGCTGCACAGTACGGGGAATACGGCTATAGTAATAATCACTTACCAAAGTGCCATCGTTAGCTTGCCAGTTCCCACTTTGTTCAAAAAAAGCAAGCAGTTCCGCTTCTTCTTTTGTACGCTCATTCCCCATACGCAGGCTTGCCTCTCTCATAATAAGCATTACCGCTTCGAGGATGCGAAATCCTTCTGCCTGTAAATCTTCCTGGCAGCCTTCATTACAAACCAAAGCAAGGGCTGCCTGTAGTTCATTCCAAAAAGGAGTTTTGACAATGGCTGTGTGAGAATAACGCTCCTGCTGTGCTGTTATGGCAAGAAGACCTCTGGCACAAAGAGAAAATATTTCTATCTTTGTTGTTGCATACATGTCTTTAAAGGTTGCTGCTGTTTTTACACATAAGGCTGCGATGCTGGTTAAGCTCATGATTCTCTCTCCGTGGGGGGTAATCGCTCTGGAATGAATCCGAATTCGGCACAATTCCAGCTCCAGTGGATGTAGTGTCAATGATTTTCACAGGGGGGAGATCTTCCCCATTTTAATTTATTTCACTTTATTTATACGTTTTTAAATTATCGAAATTTTCACAATAAATACAAAACCGTTACTTTTGTTCCCATGTAGATAGACTACAGAAGAAGAAAATACAATAGTCTTAGTAGTGATTGATTTACATTGCCCAACATAGATCAACACATTGTATTTTAAATATACAGCATTTGTCTATATACAATATACTATTCTACGTATTGCCACCATCGCCGTCCCCAGGAATATCTTTTCCCAAGCAAATATTTACTTTTCGAGGGAGCTGGCATAAAGAATAGGGATGACATATTCTTCAGCGTACATAGCGCTGCTTGGGGGCAGTTTTAATCCGCCTCATGCGGGGCATTTTCGAATGGCCTTGGAGGTTTGGGAAAACCTTTCTCCAGAGTCCCTTCTATTTATCCCTTGCGCAAGCCCACCGCTGAAGGGTTCGCGTAATTTATTGCCTTTTTCACTTCGAGTTTCCATGCTCACTTCCGTGCTGGAGCGCTTGCCCGGCATGGAACTTTGTACGCTGGAACAAGAACGGACTGGCCCCTCCTACACCGTTGATACCTTGGTGGCTCTTGGCAAAAGTCTGCCGCACAAACGCCTTCTTTTCATTATGGGTAGTAGTGATCTGGCCATATTGCCAGCTTGGCACCAGTGGGAACGAATTTCAGAATTGGCGGATTTGTTGATTTTGCCGCGGAACGGGGCAACTGTTGTGAATTTTACACAAACAGTATATAGCCTTTGGCCAGAGGCTGTTCCAACGGTATTCTCAAACAAGGCTGTGCAAGCAGCTTTTACTTTGCCCACAGCGGGCAAGGTACTTTTTTTGCCGCAGCCTATGCTTGAAATAAGTTCTTCTCTGGTGCGGAGCCGCTGGTTAAGCGGTAAAAAAGTAGATTTTCTTGTTCCACCTTCTATTATTGAGCTCTTGATATGCAACGAGGCTCTTGTTGAATCTTTGTGGCAGGCGAAGCTTTCTAAGGAAGCACTAATTTAATTGTTTTTTTGGGCACGGCTGAAGATCTATAGGTCTGCTCTCATAACTTTTGCGCTGAGTTTGTCATGGCACTTTTCGTAGCTCCTCAATCGGTTACTCAGAATATAGCTCGGGCAAAATCGCTTTTAAAGCGTGATGACCCTATTCGAGCTTTGGAAGCCCTTATTACAGGACTTGAGCTTTATGAACCGGCAAAATTAATGGGCAAGGTTCGATTTGAATTGGAAGTGCTTATTCAGGAGTGTGTGAACGAGCTGGATCGCCAACCTAAAGTCCGTGAAATGATTGGGCAATTAAGTAAAACCGGAAAGGGTGGCATAAAGTATGCTCCTGGGAAAGAAAAGCAGCTTCTCGTGCTGCTGCCCATTTTGCGTAAGGGATTGCTTGAAATAGAAAAAGCCAAAGAGAGAGGCACGCAGGAAGTGCGTCTTGCACGGCAGAATATGCTGCGCGAGAAGGGGCTAAACTGTTTGAAGATAGGGGACGCGCCTAAGGGAAAAGCCGCCCTGCGGCAGTTGGCGGACGAATTTGGGGAAGAATCGGGTATCCATGCCTTTGTTGGTGCTACCCTGTTTGAATATAAATTTTATCTCGACGCTGTAGATTTTTTGGAGCATTCCATTGAAGCTTTTCCAAAAGAGCCTAAGGCCTACGGTGCGGCGACAGCCTGTTACGCTGTACTGCTGGAATATGAAAAAGCAGAAGCAGTGTACATGAAGGCCATCAGGGAATTTGGAAAACACCCTAAAACCATGTTGAACCTTGCCAAACTGTACATTGAATGGAATAAAAAAGATAAAGCCTACGAGGCGGCCCGTGCCGTTGTTGCTAAAGATCCTAACAATGAAGAGGCCAAGGCGATTGTTGCCAAGTATGAATAGAGTTCGTTGGCACAACGGACTTTACTCAATAAAATCAGGTACTCAACAGTCTTAAACAGAGTATCCTAAGTACAGCGCTTTTCTTGACTTCGAGGTGTGCGAGTAATAGATAGTGTTGAGAGGGAGCAGTGGAGGGGGCTACAAAGGAGGATGTAAGCAGGTTGTAAGGGGGGATGTTCAGAGGTTTGCTGTTCTTGAAACAAAAAAACTTGTGGAGCCTTCCCAATGAGTAAGTCAATTTTTTTATTTACCTGTACGGTTATCTTTAGTTCCCTGCTTACCGTGGTGGGCGCACTTTTATTCTGGCCGGTTTCCAGTGAAGCTAAGATTCCTTTGCCCGCGAGTGGGGCAGTGGAAGGCCCCACTGTACATGCCCTGATTGATTCCTATAAAGATGAGCTTATCGTGCTGGATGTTCGCACACCGGGCGAATTTGCCACGGGCCATGTTCCTGGTGCCATTAATATTGCCGTTAATGAACTTAGTGCGCGCAGTACTGAAGTTCCCTTGGACAAACATGTACTCATAGTGTGTCGCACAGGTTCCCGCGCCGGTGTCGCCTACGGGATTCTAGAGCCGCTTCGCTCCGCCTCCGGTAAGGGGCTTTGGTACGCAAAAAGCACCCCCGTGTATTCACCTGACGGTAACTATCTCTTTCCGTAGCATTTTTAGATAGTGCCGTCAAATAGCCCTTTTAGCCGCTGCCTGTGTCAGATTTTCTTTGCCTTTCAGTCAAATACTGAGGAGCACACCCCTTCAATTAAAGCCCCAAAAGGACTTTAAAAGAAAGGCAACTGCGCTGCTCGCTTGCTGGTGCCTGTTGAGCAGGGCTAGAGGCCATTGTGCAATGGCCTCTACTTATCGGCACTATCTACATCGCGAATCAGAGGGGTGAGGCTCCTTCACGGAGCCTCATTCCCTTCTTTTTACCGCTCGAAGTAGGTATACCCACGCAAGCCGTCTTCAAAGGCCTGCATAAAATGAAAGCGCTCTGCAGGAAGAATGCGGCCCATTCTGACGGCTTTTTCCGCGAGTTCACGCAGGCCTTCCAGAATACGACGCGGCTCATATTCCACATAGGAGAGGATGTCGGCAACAGAGTCGCCACGAATTTCACGAACAAATTCAAATCCACCATCTTCAGCCACCCGAATGCTAACAACATTGGTATCGCCAAGCAGATTGTGCAGATCCCCGAGTGTTTCTTGATAGGCTCCCACAAGAAAAGCACCGAGGTAATATTCCTCCCCTTCTTTGAGCGGGTGCAGCTCAAGGGTATGCTTGACCCCTTGCGGATCAATAAAGTGATCAATGCGGCCATCACTGTCACAGGTAATGTCTGACAAAATTCCATGACGTGTCGGCTCTTCATCCAACCGGTGCACAGGCATAACGGGAAAGAGCTGCCCTATAGCCCAGGAATCTGGTAATGATTGGAATACGCTGAAGTTTCCATAATAAATATCCGCCAGGGCCGCATCAATGCCGTCCAGATCCTTGAGGGGGTGGGGGAGCTTGCTTTTTTCCTGGCCAATACGCTTCATGATTGTCCAAAAAAGGCGTTCCGTAACAGAGCGTTCCCGCAAGGAGACTTTCCCATGCAAAAACTGCTGTCGTACTTCATCACGGTAGTAAATGGCGTCGTTGTAGCATTCCTGCAAGTTTCGCACGGTAAGGGTTTGCAGAGTTTGAAAGAGATTGCGTGTGGGCTCAGGCATATTTTCATCCAGAACGCCCGTTGGCAAAACAAGGTCTTTCTGATCTGTATGCTCAATGCGGCTCACGTCCAGTACATTGAAAAGCAGGAGCGAATAGTAAGCTACAGTGGCTCGACCCGATTCTGTGATTATGTGGGGGTGGGCCACACCGCTTTCGTCCAAAATAGTCATAACGGCTTCCACCACATCGGTGCAATACTCATCAAGGCTATAGTTACGGCTTGAAACAAAGTTTGTGCGGGAGCCGTCATAGTCAACGGCAAGGCCACCGCCAAGGTCAATATAGCCCATGGCCGCGCCCTCCTTGACAAGTCCCGCGTAAACACGGGAGGCCTCCATAACGGCGCCGCGAATGTCGCGAATGTTCGGCACCTGTGAGCCAAGATGGTAATGCAGTAATTGGAAGCAATCCAGCATCTGCCTGTCGCGCAAGGTGTCAACCATGTCAATTATTTGCGTGGTTGTCATGCCAAAGGTTGAGCGCTCACCGCCAGAATCTGTCCAGTGCCCCCCTGCTTTGCTGGCAAGCTTGGCTCGCACTCCTATGAGTGGACGAACTTTTTTTACCTCGGCCCGCTCAAGAATCAAATCAAGCTCGCTAGGCATTTCCACAACAAAGATGCATTTAAACCCCATGCGCACGGCATATAAGCCAAGATCAATGAATTCTTCGTCCTTATAGCCGTTGCAGACGAGGCAGGCCTCTTCATCGCGCAGGAGAGAAAGAGCTGCGAAAAGTTCTGCCTTGCTGCCCACTTCAAGACCGTGATGGTAGCGCGCTCCAAAATGGGCAATGGTTTCTACCACTTGCTGTTGCTGATTTACCTTGATGGGAAAAATTCCGCGATACAGGCCGTTGTAGCCAAGGGACGTAATGGCCTTGCGAAACGACTCATGTAAAAAGGAAATTTGAGAATCAAGCACGTTTTCAATACGCAACAGTACGGGCATATCAAGCCCACGCTCGCGAATGCCCTGGATAACAGCGGGAATACTTACCGTTATGGGACTTTTCGGCCCAAAGGGACGGATGACAGCATCACCGTCGGCGGAAACATCAAAATAGCCGGCACCCCAATTTCGAATGCCATATAATTCCGCAGCGTCTTCACTATTCCAGCGCTGTAGCGTATTTGTCTTGGCCAAAATGGAACCTCACAGTTCGGGTAAAAATTTGCAGAGGCAATGTAGTCTATTCATTCTTATCTGCATGATAAGCTCTGAGTCTCTCAGCTTCTTGTGGTTCCCTCCATCAATGCTTCATACCATATTGAGGCCATTGCACAATGCAACGAACTCTGGCGATTGCTGCGCAGTTGCCGGAGGCCATTATGCAATGGCCTCCATATATGATTTAGCGTCTGCCCCCTCCACGGTTTCCTCCTCCACGTCCGCCTCTGCCGTGGTTGCCGGAATCGTTGTGGTTTCCTCCGCGGCCATTATGGTAGCCATCGTTACGATCTCCCTGCCGATAGCCGTCTCGATAACCTTCACGGTATCCGCCGCGATAAGGGTCACCCCAGTAAGGCCTGTAATATCCAGGAGGAGGATACGGGCGATAGGGGCGATAATATGGTCGATATCCCAATTCCGGCCCGATAATAACCGTGGGGCCAGGCAGGGGTACAACTACAGCCGCACCTACAGGAACAGGCTCTAGATAAGGCTCATCATATACAACAGTCGGGCCGCCAGCTCTAACATAACAGCCTGAAAAAGTTAATGGTATACACAGAAAAACAAGAAGGCACAAAGATAAGGGGCGCATGACAATACTCCTCAAGAAGATGGAAGTAAAACCACATAAACGCTTGTAAAACTCTTTATCTGCGAAGCAACGTCCAGCTCTCTTGGCTCCAGAAAATATTACATTGTTTAATAATATATACATAGCCTCCCGATATGCCTTGTCAAAGGATTTGTCATCATTTTTTTGGGGGTTACTGAAAAATACTTTTGGATTATCCGCATAAAAAACGGAAAAAATACGCTGTGCTGTACGCTGCGCAACAAGCTCATATAAAAAATAGATTAACCTTCGACAGAAGGATTGCAGGAGGAGGCATAGATGTATATACTCGGCTTCTACGTCTATCCTGACACAACCGACTGAGAAAATCAGGCAAAAGAACCATGTCCACATCAAGTCGTATTTATATATCTTTCGCTGTGCTACTTGTTGCCGCAGTGGCGGCTGGTGGTTGGTTCCTTGTAACTATTCCAACAGCTCCTTTGGTGCGTGATCCGCGCCCTCTTGAGGACACCGCGCAGGTTTCCGGCAAAACCATAACGGAACCCATAGACTTTTCCAAAGGGTCGGTGGACTTACAATCTTCCAGCGCCTCACCTCTTTCCCCTGCACCCTCACTGCCCTCCACTACAATAAATACGCCTCCGGCAGGCGATACTCCTCCTCAGGCTTCCACCTATAGTCCTGGCACTGGCCAGGGGTCGGCCGATGCCCTCGGCGGGGCTCAAGCCCCTGCATCGGGCATAATGCAGGCCAATGCAACGGGGATACCACAGTCACCTGCTCCCCTTTCCGGTGCTCAGGCCAATACAACGGAAACGCCGCAGTTATCTGCCCCCTCTTCCGGCATGACTGGAGATTCCGCCAGTACAGGCAGCGCCACACCTCAAACCGCTACAGCCGAAGCTCTAACCACGGCCCTTGCGGAGACCACAAACAATTTTTCAGCTAATGCCACAAACCCATCCTTCGCTGTTGGCGTGGCCAACAATGGCACCGCCGCCAAAAATGCTGAATCCGGCATACCTGTTGTCACACAGGCCCCCCCTTCACCACCTAAGACTCCCTTGATTCTCTACGGGAAAGGGAAGGCGACACAACAGGGCACTGTCAAAGGCCGCACAGTGACAGGTGATCCTGTGGATACCAACGCACTCTTTGGCTCAGGGGAAGAACGTCTGGCAGTAGCCCAGCACAGCAATGCGAAGTATGCCCCCTCAAAGTTACCCACTGCCGGGCCAACAGGGGAAGACGCCCTCATCCGGCTTGCGTTTATTGAAGATCTCGCAAAATTCCTTGTGGAAAACTATTGGCCCGCTGGAACACACCCTGCTGCCCGCCTGAAAGGGATCACAAGCGCTTCACCCAAGTGGATGAATATGCGATATGGCAGCCAGCTCCAAGGTTTTGGAGTTTCATCCAATAATGGTTCTGCTGGAAGACAAAAAGTTCTCAACTATGCTCTTTCGCCTTCCATGGTCAACAGCTTGTACGTTCTGTATAATCAGCGCTTTTTTATCGCCTTGAACACTGCGCTAGCGGAACGGCGCGTGCCAACTGCCGAAGGAACTCGCCCCCTTACGCCAGCGGAAATTGCAGAAATGTACTCACTTTATGCAAGTAAGCTTGCCAGCGTCAGCGGGGCAATCAATGCCTATTACAAATCCTCCGCCATACCGGAGCTGCTTGAAAAATTACAAGTAGCAGAATCCACTGCCGCCTCTGCCTACTATCAGTTATTTGAGCGTATGCAGGTAGCGCCATATCAAAAACATGCAGAGCAGCAGGCCCTTTATCAGGAAGCGGTCATGCGCCGAGCCCAAGCGCATACTAATATTGCCGCTGCCATGCGCCGCAACGGAAACACCCGTAGTATGGATGGGGATACGCTTGTCTACATAGCAGCATGGGTTCACAGGCGCGGGCCAGGGGCAGCCCAAGGCCTGCTGGCTCTTGCTTCCATATTTGACCGTCTTGCTGTGCATCTCGAACAAGAAGAACTGCAATGGCAATCGGCGAATCAATAATGCAGCAAGATCAGCCTGCTATTTTTATCTTCGGCGGGTGTCGCAGCAGAAAGAGTGTCTTTGTTCAACTCCTTGTGGAGCAATTCTTTTCGAGCTGCCTGCATCTCTTGCAACCTTTGCTTAAGGCCTGTGAAGCTATCCAACTGCCTCATTTTCTCGCGCACCTTTTAAAAAATATGCGAACCTCGCACGTATTCCAATCTTCTTCCTGTGGAAGAAGACTTTTTTGTTTATCTCTACAACGCTGCTTATCTTATAGCATGTTAAATTTGAGAATATCAATACAATGACACGCTACGCGGGCATCCGCGTGCCTGTTGGGAGTAATTTCATTCTGAAAAAGCTCTAAGCAGGCACGGCATTCCTGTTCATTTCCACCTCTTATCGCAATTATATTGGAGCAAAGACTATGGCTATGGTGAAACCGGGGGAATATATTACAACAAAGTGCAGCCGCTGCAACGATGTTACAGGCCATGTTGTCATGGTTATTGTTGATGGCGCCATCATGAAGGTAGAGTGCAAGGCTTGCGGCAGTGTGCATAAATTTCGTGAAACAAAGCTACCTGGAAAAAAGGTAGCCGCACCCTCTGTGCGTCGGGTCAAGGCCGGGCAAGACAGAGATACCGCTGTTGATGTGGGCAGAGTGCCCTCTACTCGCGCTGTCAAGGCTCCCTCGGCTGCCGTTATAACCGCTGCCCGCCGTAATGCCGTCAAGCTTGAAAGTGCCTGGCAAGAAGCCATGGTGCGGCACAGTGCAGAAAAACCCCTGCCCTATTCTATGGAAACTCCTTACGGAACAGGAGATTTTCTTGAACATCCCTCCTTTGGGCGAGGCGAAGTTATTGCCGTCATGCGTCCAGATAAAATGGAAGTACTCTTTCAAGAAGGTGTAAAAACCCTGCGGTGTAAGCTTTAAAGCATTGCAACTACGGCATAATACAGGATATACCATGCTTGAATTATTAAGAATACGAGACCTTGCCCTCATTGAAGACCTTGAAATTGAGTTTGCAACGGGCATGAATGTTCTTACTGGTGAAACAGGCGCGGGAAAAAGCTTCATCCTTAAAGCTGTGAATTTTCTTATGGGGGAGAAACTCACTACAGATCTTGTTCGTCCTGGCAAGGAAAAAGCTGTTGTGGAAGCGCTCTTCATCGTTAATGGTGAGGAGCGCATTTTGCGGCGTGAGCTTGCAGCAGAAACTGGCCGGAGCCGTTTTTTTATTAACGATCAGCTCAGCTCTCAAGATGTCATGCGTGAAATGCGCTCCTCCCTTATTATTCACACCAGCCAGCATGGACAGCAAAAACTGTTACAGCCAGGGTTTCAGGCAAAAATTCTGGACGACTTCATGCATCGCCCCGAGTTGTTGGAGCAAAAGGATACCACCTTACATGCCCTTGCAGAACTGGCTCACCGACGAGAGGCCTTGGAAAGGCAAACTCGCACTCTGGAGGAAAAACGGGAAATCTTTGAATACCAGTTACACGAAATAGACAAAGTCAGTCCCAAAGCTGGAGAAGAAGAAGAACTGGAAGCCATCCGCGAGGCCTCCCGCAATCAGGCGGGTATTGCCGAAGCTATAGCTCAAGGCCTTTCCGCCCTACGTGGTGGCAACGAGCTTTCAGGATTATTCAGCGACCTTGCAATGCTGGAGCGTTCTGTCATCTCTCTTTCCAAGCTGTTGGATTCCGTGGCAGATGCGCCAGAGATGCTTGTTGATATTCGAGCAACACTCACAGATTTGGAAGCGCGCTTGCGCCGCCTTGCCTCTGCCAGTGCGCAAAATGTCGATATCGACGCTATTGAATCCCGCTTGTATAAACTTGCCCAGCTTAAGCGCAAACTCAAGCGCCCTCTGGATTCCATAGTTTCCCTTCAAAAAGAAATTGAAGCAAATCTCTCCTTTCTCGATTCCTGCCACCTTGATCATAAAAATCTTGCTCGGGAAGAAGAACTTCTTTGCAACACCCTTGCGAGCACCCTGCAAGTGCTTAATCCTGAACGGAAGAAATCTGCCATGCTCCTGGCTCTTGCCCTGCAAAGCGAATTAAAGAATCTCGGCTTTTCAGAGCATGTCCGGGTCATTTTTGACTTTTCTCCTCACCCATTGCATTCCACTCGCACAGATTGCGTGGAAGAACGCGCCCGCCTGCTCTGGCAGCCCAACCCAGGGCAACCCCCGCAGCCCCTCGATCGCATAGCTTCCGGGGGTGAGCTTTCCCGCTTCCTGCTCGCCATAGTTTCTCTGATGAGTCGTAATTCGGATGATATGCCCACTCTCATCTTTGACGAAGTGGATGCGGGAGTCGGCGGTATAACTCTTAACCGCGTTGCGGACAGTCTCGCCGGGCTGGCCTCCTTTCGGCAAATGCTGCTCATTACCCACTGGCCTCAGCTTGCAGCCCGCGCCACTCGACACTTTGTCGTGCAAAAAGATATCCTTGACGGGCAAACGTACACACATTGCCGACGCCTCGATCAGACCGCCATTGTTACAGAGCTGGCTCGCATGTCCGGAGCTGAGTAAGAATTTATTTATAAGTAAATTCTCATTGCCATGAGAGAAGAATAAAAATTTGGGGGGGCGGGAAACTCAAGGGGTTCCCACTCCCCTGTATTTTCATGAAATCAGTTCGTTGCACAATGATAACGCACAGAAAGTTTCGCACATTAGAGTTCGTTGCACAATACAGCAGATTCAGTTTAGTCTTCCCTTAAAAAGTCTTCCGAAGGCTCTTAAGAGCTCAATGCCAAGAGAAAACATAATTTTTATCGAATGATTTCAAAGCAGAAGCTGCTTTGAAATAAAGGCACGCCGCGCTGCTCGCTTGCGGGCGTCTGCTGGCGCATCCGCAAAGGCCATTGTGCAATATAATCTCCTCGAGGGCCTTCCCTTCCACAGTCTCTTATGAAATATCCGAGTTAATGACTTTGCTGTTTTTCTAAAAAACAAGAGGCGGTTAGACCGCCTCTTGTTAGCAAGTGATGTGAATATCCTGGGACTAGAACTTATACTGGAACAATACCTGTGCTTTCCACAGATTATCATTGTAAGCATCGCTACCCCATACACGGTTGCTCATATCCAGGTGGATATAGCCGAGCTCAAGGTATGCAGCGAGGTTTTCGTAAATTTGATACTTGTGATCAAAGTTTACTTCAATAGCGTTGTCTTCAGTGGTCATGTAAACAGACTCAAAGCTCCAAGCTGCATTATTAGCACCGTTGGCTACTGCATCCTTGTGGTTTGTGCCCTGATAGAAAGCAACACGCAGGGTGTGCTCAAGATCTTCAATGAAGCTCATGTCAGCCAGTTGTGCGCCAACACCCCAAGTACCGGTAGCTGTGAGGCTAATGGCGGAATCGTTAGCAATACCATTGCTGCCGGGGAAACCAAAGGAAGTTGGGGCAAAGCCATCGTCGGTACCAACTGTAGGCAGACGACCATATTGACCAGTGTGAGCAGCGTTAGCGCTGTCACCCGAAGACCACCAGCCGAAGAGGCCGGGAGTTGCCCAGTCAAGCTTGTAATTCAAGTTGGAAGCGATGAACCAGCCACGGGTGCCTACGCCTTCGCTATTTGAAAGAGCGTGATCCATAGGGCCACTAACTTCATTCTTATGCATATCACCGTAGATAACGTCAATGCCGAAAGTCAGCGGATCATACAGGTCAAGCTTAAAGCCTGTGCCTGCCCACCATGCGATAGCATGTTCATTGCCGGTAAGGCCCAGGGTACGCTTGCCATCTTTATCATTAGCGTCCTGAATATAGTTGTATAGACCGGAGGCATTTCCAATATTAGCAACCATGCCCCAAGGAGTTACATTCCAGCCGTTGCCGCTGATGGGCAACACAAGACCGAACATATCCATTTCGTCAGCAAGGTGTCTGGCTGCGCCGTTGCTGTCGTTGTCATACTCATCGAAAGGACGAGCCCAGAACGAGGTCAGGCTTACCATTTCGCTGAACTTATAGTTAGCAACAATTGCTGCTACGTCTGCGCTGAACACAGGGTTGTAGTAGCCGGTAGCCATAGGCAGAGCAAGGCCCTGCAAGCCCATGCGGATGCTTAAGTCTGTATTGGGAACCATCCAGTCAAGGTAGGCACGCTTTGTTTCAATGTTCACGCCGTCGCCGTCAAGAGCGCCGCCGGAGCTTCGGCCTACGTTGCCATTGGACTGGCCCCAGGTAAGGGTACCGATTTCAAAAGCAAGAACGCCTTGCAAATTCTCGTTGGCAATAAAATTCACTTGGGTACGGACCCGTTGACGAGCAGAGAAGATGTCGTTGTCACGCGAACCTTTACTGTGTCCGGTCTCATAGTTAACATTGTCGGCAAAACCGAATTCAAAATCCCAAGCGCCCTTAATCTTAACATCGGCGGCCTGAGCAGCGCTGAAGGAACCCAACAATAAGGCTCCAGCAAGCACCAGGGTTGATATGCGTCTCATGCTTTCCTCCTTTTTTTAAGCAAGTATGAAACAGGTGAAAATAGGGATACCCACAATTGACCGGCTTGGCAAGCATTTTGTTTAATTTTTTTTACTTCTCTGTAAAAAAAATAATACCACAATAAAATCGGGGTATTGTAAAATTACTTCGGGACTGTAGTTTAAGGGTATAAAAAAAGCCGCTCCAGAAAGTATCTGAAACGACAGCGCAGGCAGCAAGGGAGAGGGCGAGAAAAACACAGAACCGTTACAGAATGCTCTCCCCCTGCGATAAAAACACGCAAGAGGCGCACAGTATGCCGCACATACAATGGAGCAACTTCCGCATGAAATTGCTCACAGGCGTAAAAACCGTAAACTCAGGCAGCAAGCCTGAGTGAACGGGGGGCAATCATTTCATCCGGTAGGTGATGCGCCCACGGGTGAGATCATACGGAGAAAGCTCCACCTTCACCTTGTCGCCAGGGAGAATGCGGATGTAAAATTTACGCATTTTGCCGGAAATGTGAGCCAGCACGTTGTGGCCGTTCTCCAGTTCTACTTTAAACATGGCATTGGGCAGAGCTTCCTGCACAATACCGTCTATTTCAAGGGCTTCTTCTTTCGCCATGTATCCTCCAGGAATGATTCACCCAGAACACTTTCAAAGTAAAAATGCTCCAGCGTGAACTAGCACTTGTAAAACATTTTATAATAACCTGTCAATCTGTTAGTACTGTATACTGTGAAAAGGTAGTGCGAGGAGGCGTAGTGCGCTCCTCGCTTCTTTTTATGAACCGGTGCAGGCTGAAAATTTGCCGAATCGAGGGCTTATTTTACGCTGACAGCTTCAATTTCAACCAGGGCATCCTTAGGAAGGCGGGCAACCTGCACGCAGCTTCGGGCCGGGAAGGTGCCGGAAAAATACGAGGCATATACTTCATTTACTGCTGTAAAATGGGCAAGATCTTGCAAAAATATGGTAACTTTTGCTACCTTTGCCAAGCTGGAACCCGCAGCTTCCAGAACGGCCTTTACATTTTCCATGGACTGACGCGCCTGTCCGGCAGGATCTGCCGGCATGTTGCCTGTTGCAGGGTCAATGGGGAGCTGGCCTGAGGTAAAAACCATGCTGCCAACGCTGATCCCTTGCGAATATGGCCCAATGGCCGCAGGTGCTTTAGGGGTAGAAATAACCGAATGTTCCATAAAAATTCCATATTCCTTACATTATGTTACGCTCCCAAAGGGGAACAAAAAACTCTATCAATGCGCTCAGAAGAATCTACACGGCCCCATATAGAGGGTCAAGGGGATTTTGCCTTCGCTGGAGCATCTCAACATTTTATCTTCTCCCCTGCCAGCCCGTCCTGCACCTCACCCAACGCCAAGCCTCGCTTGTATCAAAACCTGCTACGCCGTTATCGTGAAATAGGCTGGAAAAATACAACTTATCTTCCGAGGCCATCGCGCAGTGGCCTCGATAGGGTGGTATTGTGCAATGGCCTTGATAGGGTGGTATTGAAAATTTCACCGTACAGCGCGGCTCGCTCGCTTTACTACTGTGGGCCTAAAAATATTGCTACAGAATAACTTTTGTCGCTAAAAACTCCTCCGACACCACCTGACCACCTTGCATATAAACATCTTGCAAAAGTTCCATATCTGGCTATACTCCCCCTCACGCAAAACTGCACAAGCCTGTGGGCATGCGGAAGGGAGCTCCTGATAATTCAAGGGATCATCCTTTAAATCTTGCGGAAACGCGAAGCTGCTAGCGGTATCCTTTACCCCACGTAGCGTTTCGCAAAAAACAAAACTGCCCGCAGTACCTCTCGTGGAGACACGAAGCTGTCGGCAATATGCCGCCTAAGCGTGAGACTTAGCCTCATGCCCCCCCTGCCCGGGTGGTGGAATTGGTAGACACAAGGGACTTAAAATCCCTCGGCCGTAAGGCTGTACGGGTTCAAGTCCCGTCCTGGGCACCAAGAAAGAGAACGAAATCCCCGAATTTTTCATTTTGGAAAATTCGGGGATTTGACTTTCTGGGCCAATTTTGGGACATTCGGGGCAAGCGACAAGGAGCGTATATGGCTACCATCACAAACCGAGGCCCCTTACAATGGAAAGCGCGTATCCGACGCCGGGGATACCCTGATTCGAGCAAAACTTTTGAAACAAAAGCGGATGCCGAAGCCTGGGCGCGACAGATGGAAAGCGAGATGGACAGGGGAATATTCGTCTCCAGGGCCGAAGCTGAGCAGTACACCCTGAGCGAGTGCCTTGACCGCTACATTGAGGAATATGCCCCGCGCCTGAAGCACGGAAAGCGCGAGGCTGACCGGGCCAAATTTTTGCAGCAGTATCCGATCGCTCACCGTGTCATGGCTACCATTCGCTCAAAAGATATTGCCGACTTCCGCCGTGAGCGCGAGGCCGAGGGTGTGAGCGGCAACACCATCCGGTTGGACTTTGCCCTGCTCTCCAAGTTATTCAACTATGCCCGCTCAGACTGGGGCATGGAAAGTCTGCAAAACCCCGTGGAGTTGGCTGCAAAGCCGAGACCGGCAAAGGGGCGTGACAGACGACTTGAGGAAGGCGAAGAAGAGAAGCTGCTGGAGGCCGCGCCTGACGTACTGCGCCCGGTCATTCTTTTTGCCCTGGAAACGGCCATGCGCCGGGAAGAAATCGCCAGCCTGCAATGGAAAAACGTCAACCTGCGCGGGCGCTTCGTCTATCTGCCGGAAACAAAAAACTCGGAAGCTCGAACTGTTCCTTTGTCCACTGCCGCTGTTGACATACTCAAAGCACTGCCGCGCGGACAAGGTGTGGAGTCGGTTTTCGGCGTGACCGCCGAGTTCATCACCAACACCATGAAAACTACCCGCGCCAGAGCCGGGCTGGAAAACATACGCTTCCACGACCTGCGCCATGAAGCCACTAGCCGCTTTTTTGAAAATACGGATTTGGACGTGATGGAGGTCAAAGCCATTACAGGACATAAGACGCTGCAAATGTTGTCCCGGTATACGCATTTACGGACGGCACGGCTGGCTGATAGGTTGGCTGGAGCGAAGAGGGGGTAAAAGAATTTAAAGGCTTTCACGCCGTCGGAGGTGGTCAAGTCCCCTTGGGGACACCAATAAAAATCAAGCACTTACATGAAAATGTGAGTGCTTTTTTCGTTGTGAGGCAAATTTGCCCCACACTATGCCCCACAGATTTGAAAAAAATAATAAAATGGAGACGACGGATTAGTCCGGCTTGATCCGTGCTTTAAGACCAAAAACCTCTTCCAAAGTCCATCCACTCTTAAGGCGCTTGCTAACCGTTCCAAGAGGTATGCCAAAGTGTCTGGCAGCTTCTGCACGCGACTTAAATTCAATCCCCATGACCATACAAGAAATGCTTTGATTGGGGGCATCAAATGGTACATTTCGCTTATAGCGATCCTTTGCCTGATCAGGGGTGATACCAAATTGTCGAGCAATATGTCGGAAAAAAGCTGCCTGCGATCGAAATGCCATTCCATTGTACTCCAAAGGATGCGGACTCGTATGTCCTGCTGGGCTACTTAGGGCCTTTTCAAGAGATTCTCCTTTTTTTAGCCGGTATGTTAGTGTTGTTCTTTTGATATCATGTGCTTCAGCTATCTCTTTAATTGTGACATATGTAGTTTCTTTAAATATATTTTTTTTGCCATGCACTCTGGAAATTCCTTCCTTTATCGATAGCCACTCGACATTTCCAGGTTCCCAAGGGAGTGTTTCATCAATACGATAAAGCTTGTGCTGTATACTAGGACGTTCCCCGACGGATTTTTTAAAAGACTCATATCCATCAGGAATATTTTCCCATGCAATACATATCTCTCCAGGGCGTTTCTTTTTCTCAATCGCATTTAACAGGGATTTCCACTGACGCCAAAGGCTATTTCCAGCATCCGGGTGTTTGCTATGCCTACGGCTTCTTTCTGGCAAAATGTCGCCTCGCCGCAAACGCTGATCGATAACATGCTCTGGAATATCTAATTGTTTTGACAAAAGAGCATTTCTGGCACCAACTGATGGGAAATCCTGTCCCCCATAAACAGTTTCTTTTCTGCGCCCTCCACCTATTTGTCCACCTGTCAGCCTATTAAATCCATGTGGATGCACAGTATTTAAACGATCGATCCAGTACTTTTCTCTCGTTGCAAGCTCCCTAATAGGAATTCCTTCTTCAATAGGCGCAATAGAAAATGTTTCTACGCCAAAATCTTGAAATGCTTGGTATAAAGGGGATAAATGATTTTCTTCTCGCGCCTGCGCCTTAAAACGCGAAATATGTTGTGAAAAACGCACTGAAGTTTCTGTTATTGTCAATCCAACATATTTTTTTTCAGAACAGCTCGTTGATATGCAATAAATTTTTCCATTTGGATTTAAAAAATCAACAGGATCGTGTTCCAAGGCAACGTCAATCGGCCAATTTTTTTGTAAGCGCCCCTTCACTCTGTTGTATAAATGGTATTTATCAACTGTGCGTAAGAACTCTGCCAGACTATGGAATGACTTTCCAAATAAAGCAGGGTATAATTGTCCTTCATAAATAAAAGCGTTATGTTGTCTGCCCCCGTAATGAGACATCCATTCCTTTTGCTCAAAAATTGCTGCATTATGTAAAACAATACGTGATAATAATATTTGCCTTTTTAGTATTCCTTTAACACGCTGATAATATGTACGATATGATATATTCTTAGTTGCTATTGTATTGTAATATTCCTCTAAAGAGAAAGCCTCTCCATCGATATCAATATAAGTTTTGCGAGACATTTTTGAAGGATATTTCATCGTATCAACTCCATGGTAGCTGTGCATCATTGCTATCTATTGTTATAATCTTTTAAATATCAATCAAATCATACAATACTATATGCTTGACTTATATAGCTTATCTGTCATCAGGTTGCCATTTTTCCCTGGAATAAACACCACAAAAATAAACTTGCATGAAATTTTTAACCTGATTATTTAGTAACCCAAACTGCGTAAAATAGCAAAAATTCTTGCAATATTGGTCTATTACAAGGATGTTTATTACCGTCCCATCCTCTGCCCTTGATTACGTTCCTTCTCCCGTAAATGCTCTATTTGCCGCTCAACAAAGCGCTCAAACGCGACAAGAGCGGTTCCCAGCTGCTGTGTATCTCGCTCAAGCGTTGCAAGTGCCGCGCTGATTCCTGGTGTTCGCTGATTATCTGGGTGTTGCTCTCTTGCAGGCGCTGTATGGCTTGGTCCTGGGCTTCCAATTTCCGTTGCTGTGCCTCCAGGGTTTTGCTGTGTGCCGCCAAGGTGGCGGTTGTCTCCTGCTCCATGCGGGTCAGGGTATCTTTGAGCATGCGTTCCAGTTCGGTCATGGCTTACTCCAGTTTGATGGCCTGCCGGTTCCCGAAGGTCCAGCCGGTTTTGGGGGTTACTTTGGCTGGAAGGATGATGAAGCGGCCCTTCTCGCTGTCCGAGAGTTCCAGGCTCCAGGTCTTGGCCTCCAACTGAGCGGCGGTTTTCTCCAGGGCGGCTATATCCGTCTGCAACTGCTCGGCCTCCTGGTGCAGCGCCCAGATGCGACTCGTTTCCCAATGCATCAGCCCCCAACCACCCAAAGTAAGGCCCAAGACAAGCGCGAAGCTCAGCAGCAGGGCTTGCAGGCAGCATGTGCCGAATGCCCGGCTCAGGGTCTGACAGCGCGTGGTCACGCTTTTTTCCAAAGTCGAGAGCTGGGCCAGGATAGCGGCCTCGGTTGTACTGAGCGCGTTTTTCGATGACTCGCTCAAGTTCCGCTGCAAGGTGCTGAATTGTTGTTGGGTCAGGGCTTCGATCTCCTGCCTGTCCTGCTCGGTCTTGGCCTTGATGCGTTCGGCCAGAGTCGAGAGGTTGGGGCTGCCCGGAGAATTGTCGTTCGTCGTATTGCCAGTGCTCTGCATATATTCCTCCCTTGAGGCGGAGCTTTGCGCCGCTTTCCGGGTCTTTGACGGTTATGTAGTCCTTGCCTGCCCGGTTGATTTCCAGGCCCGCTTCTGTGAGGGCTTCGGCGATGTCCGCACGGGTTCTGATCAGGCCCTGTTCGATTTTCTCTTTGAGATAGGTGTGTACGGCTTCCTTGGCTGCGGCGCGATCATCCTCGCTCGGTGTTTTGCCCCAACGCAGCAGGCGGGCTTTGTGAAGGTCGGCATGTTCCGGCGTATGCAGACGGGCGCGGGCTGGGTCGTCCGGTCTGGCCCAGCCTTCCCGGTGGTTGTGCAGGTCGCGCATCACATCAAAATCTTTCTGCCAGCCGGGAGGACACGGGTTAAATGCCTTACCGCTTGCCAGTTCCACGCGAGGGATAACGAAGTGCAGCTCGTGATGATCGGCATGCACATGCCGCACCCACAGGATATTGCGCTGATCCGGCTCCAGTCCGGCAAAAGCAACGCTTTCAAAGTCCTCCATTAGACGTTGTTCCTGTTCCGGCGTCACAGGGTCGTCTGGATGCCAGGAAAGCACGCCTGCCGTGAACTTCCATTTTGTATCCAGGGAGTCGATGAGGTCGCGGGTTACTTCCGGGTCGCCGCGCAGCACTTCCGGCGGGTGCTCATCGCGTCCGGGGTAGTCCGGGCGGACAAGGTAGTGAGTGGGGCCGTCACCGTCGCCCTGGCCATGCGGAAAGACTTTCATATACATGGTTACTCTCCGGGAGTTGGCGGCGGGGGTGTGTCTGTGCCTTTCAACTCCCGCTCCAGGCTGAGCAGCGCGACCAACACATCTACTACCTCGGCGCGGCTTTTGTGGACATTGGCCCAGAGGGCTATCTGGTTCAGGTTCACGCCGATGCGGGCGAGCTGACGGACGCGTTCTTTTTCCAGAGGCGTTTGCCGCAGGCGATAGTCCAGGGCGCGCTGGCGGATAAAGTCCGTCACGGTCTGGGCCTGGGCTTCGGCCTTGGCGCTGATGGCTTCCTTCTCCGCAGGAGTGACGCGCAGTTTTATCCAGGCGGTGCGGGTATCGGTTTTAGGCTTCACGGCTTTTGCCTTTCCGCCTTTGCAGGGTTCGAAGGGGCGCAGCCACTCGCCAGCCCCGGCAGTGGACACCGCGTAGCGTGTGGCCACAACGGGTAGGCTGGCTATTGGAGATAGCAACGGGGATACCAGCAGCATATGGAGCCGATTTTTGTATGGCTGCGAACTGAGAAAAAGGCGAAGAAAGCGGAAAAAGCATATCCTCCATCAAGATGCGGCCCGGAGTTTTTTCTCTTCTTTCGCTCAATTCTCCGCGAATGCTTCCGTCCAACATGACACTGCGGTGTTGTTCTGCAAATTGGAGAAAAAGCGAAATAAGCGAAAGAACTCTCAGCATACCCCCTCCGTATTTTCGCTAAATTCGCTTTTTCCGCTTGTTGCGCTTTCTTCGCCGATACTACGCAATGAAAAGATGACTTTGGGCCTGCCTCCGTTTTTCTGTTTGGTGATGCTAATGCGTTGTTGTGCCTCCAACTGCTGCAAAATCGGCTGTAACCGCTCTTTGGACACATGACCGCTAAAAGCACGGCTGAGTTCTGTTGCTGTGAGTGGTCCCTGCTGCAATATTTCCAATATCTTTCCCTCAAGCGGGTCAGATGCCCTGTCGCCGAAGATGTACAAGGCGGAATCCTGGGCATATCCCCACATGGCCAGGGCCGCGTTCAGGTGCGGCTCATCAATTTGCTCCTGGCCGTCCAGCAGGGCATAGACCAGGGCAAGGCGCAGGGTCTGCGCCTCGGCTCGGTTGATGATGCTTCCGGCAAGGCCAGTGTGCTCCTTGGATAGCTCTGGATAGATGCTC
>JAVBJS010000085.1:0-11621 GCA_031546885.1 Desulfovibrio sp. | reverse complement strand
GCTTGTTCGAGTAAACGCCTGTAGTTGGGTGGCGAATAGCTCTTGCATGGCGGCAAGCTGTATGGCGAAGAGCGGAGAAAGCGCGTCCGGCTGTACAGTAACGGGCGAGGAAAGTGTACGCTGGGTTTGCGCTTGCTCCGTCGGTTTGTTCTGAGCGTTTTCCGGCTTATTTGTACAACTGTCACCGGGGTGTTCAGTTTGCAGTTGTGGTGTTTGGAGTTTTTGAGATTGTTTTTGCTGTTCAGGACGCCGCGCATCTACGTGGTTTGCCAGAGTACGCAGCGAGGGCAGGGTAGTGAGGAACCATTGCGTTTCAAGAACCACGCCAAAGTTTCGTTCTATTTCCTGCCCAAGCTTGATAATCATCAGCGAATCAAGCCCCAGCTCCAGAATGCTGAGGTCGCTATCTAGTTCTTCATCTCGCAAGCCAAAAATCTGTTTGGCCATATCCAGAATGAAGGGAAGGGGCGATTGCTGCTGCGGCATAGTTAAAATCCAAAGCCAAGGGAGAGAGAGACTACGCTGGTATCGTGCATATGACGCCCCTGATACTGTTCCACTTCAAGGTTAAGGAACAGAGACTGTGGAGTGGTGAAGCGCGCGCCTGCCCGTAATCTGAGCAGGTCGTTGTCTTTTGCTGCGCCCACCGTGGAAAAGCCGAGCCCTTGATCAGAGGAGAGTGAGGCGTGCAGATCAGGCTGATCCAGCCACTGGTGCCACCAGGCCGCGCCCAGGCTGAACGATAGCTTGCCGGTTTCCATGGCGATATCGTAACCCATATCAACTCCGGCGGAGGAGGCAAGGTAGGTGTAGTCCGCACTGTTGACTTTGAGAGCTGCACTGCCGCTTTTTTCAGTGTAGCCTTCGGTATGGTTGGAGATAAAGGATGTTTCCAGAAGGGGGGTGATGCGGAACGGCTCCAGAGAGAAGTCGTGCCATAGCGAGAGCGAGGCCAGAATGTCCATGCCCTGGTAGTCTGCCCCAAGCTTTTCGCTGGCGAAGTGAACATTACGGTTTAGCTCAACATCGTGAAAACCAAGAGAGAGTGAGCCAAAGGCGTCTATAATGCCACCTTTGCGTTCTGCAAAAATACCGGCCCGGGTAATGGTGTCTTCCTGGCGGCCCCCGTTGTCGTAACGCTGGAACTCTTGCCCTTGACCGGCAAAAAAGCCTGCCCGCCAGTTCTCGTCAATACGTCGTCCAACGCCCGCAGTGAAGCCCACGCCTTCCAGATCGTGCCCGTCAGGGTACTGCCCGGAGGCTTCCTGACTGCCGAAATGTCCATAACCGCCCCCAAAGGCGAACCAGCGCGAGGAGCACTCTTCCGCTGCGGCATTGCCGTCAGGCGTGCTGAACAGGGGCTCATTCGCCGCATTGGTGGAGGTTATTTTGTGTGCTGTCTCACGACAGTCGGGGCCGGTGTTTTGTAGAAAGCGTCGGATGGAACCTGCCTGACGCAGTTGAGAAAGGGTGATGTCACTCAGGTTTTTAGGCTGTAATTGAGCGGCGTCATCTCCTGGTGTGTCGGACATTTCAAGACGCTGCAACAGCCATGTTCCGCTGGCAGAGAGCCCGCTGCCGGTCTCGGAAAATCGGGCCGGCATGGAATCCAGCATTCGCCCCAGACTCGCATTCGGTGCGCTGTTTTGGTAGTAACTCCAGTTACGTATGCCCTGAATGTTCAGGTTTGAGCCATTGGGAACAACAGCAATCTGTACAGCTTTAGCAGGTGATACAATGGTGGGTAATTGACCCGTGACGCTGGTAACGCCGGTGGTAAAGGCCTGACTGAAATCCGTCAGTATCGGCTTGTCGGAAAAGAGGGGAGTGATGGAGACTTTGCTGCCGAAGTTCAGGGATGTTGCTCCGGCTATGCCGACGCGACCGTCTGAAAGATCAAGGACAAGGTGTGAAGCGGTGAGGGACAGGGAATTTCCCCTTGCTCCGCTCATGCGGATATTGCCTTGCAGGGTGGTGTTGTCCGTGGTGATCTTGGCTACAGAGGTGCGATCCGCCGCGAGGATACTGTACAGCAGTTTTCCTGAGTAGCCGCCGGAGACATTGGTATTGCTCAAAGTGACGGTCTGGGTGCCCCCGCTCGCCAGCACAATACCGGCAGTATCGCCGTGAATGCTGCCTCGGTTTTGCGAAAGTGCGGAGTTGCCGCTCATGGTAACACCAGCCGTGAGTACGCCCGGCATATTCTGGGGAGAGGGGATGTAGATTCCGCTGGATATGGGATCGCCGTTCCAAGGATGGAGCGCCGTTGCCTCGATGATGCCCTGGGAGTTCAGGACAGCATTCTCGCTCAGACTTACGCCATAGGCCGCATGAGCGTTCGGGCCGACAGTATTAAAAGAGGAGTCCATGGAAAATCCCGGTGCCAGGGCTTGAATAAAGCTGTTTTCCTGGAGGGTAACGGTGCGGGAGTCGGCAACAGTCAGGGCAGTGGATGCACCAAGGCTGCTTACAGTGCCGCCAATATCAGCGATTCCGCCGCTTCCCCGCACATGGAGGGCTGTTCCGCCGCCGCCTTGTACATAGAGGAGAGAGCCTGGCGTCGTGGTTATGTTTGCTCCGTTTTCCACGGTGACGGCAGTGGCACTGTTGCCGTATGCGCCAAGTTCACCGCTCAGGTTCAGTTGGGCGTTTGCTCCGCTCAATTGAAGCAGAGTGTTGTCTGCCCCGTAGGCTTCCATGCGGGCCAAGGGTGCAATGGTTATTTTTCCGGTGGTGGTCAGGCCTGTTTCTCCTGCGGAAGAATAAAAGAGCAGGGTTGGGTCAAGGGTGTTTACCACCGTTGCGGGGTTGTTGAGATCCAGATGCAGAAAATTTCGTCCGCTTGCTTGTACGGTCAGGTTCGAGCCAAGGGTAGCGGGAGCAAGGAGTATGCGGCCTCCGGTAGCAGTGGGCGCAAGCTCTGTGGCAGCGGTAAGGTTTGCTGCGGTTATTTCTGTTCCCCGGCGAGTTAAATCAAGGTGTTTCACCACATCCAGCAGGAGAGTTTCTGAGGGAATATTAGTGAAATTTCCATGTTGATCCATGGCGGAGAGGGTGGCGCTGTTGACGACAATGCCGATATCCGCAAGGTTGTGCCAGGCGGAAAAAGAGCTGAACCCGGCAATGCTGCCGCCATGTCCAGTTAAGGTTACGGGGCCTTCCCCGGTGGGGGCTACGAGGCTGAATATGTTGAGGCCGTAATCAAGGGGCATTAGTCCGCCCATGAGGAAGCGGCTGATGTTGGCGGGATCGGTGCGGGCGGCAAAGGTGGAGGGTGAAAGCAGGCTGCCGCTGTTATTCACAAGTTCGCGCAGCCAGACAAGCTGGTCATGAATGGTGCTGACGATAGCCCCGGAAGTCCAGGGAATGGAGGTGTCCATATCCACAATGGGCTTGCCGCTTTCATAGCCGGTGGTAATATTGGGAACTGTGGGTGTCATGGCCAGAGTTGTGTGAGAAAGCTGCGTTGGGTTGATGACATACTCGTTCAGTATTTCGGCAAAGTTTTTTGCTGTGCCGGTCTGCTGTTGGTAGGCAGCTTCCGCTATGAGGGACAGAATGACGATGTTTGTGTTGGAGTAAGAGCCTGTTGCGCCGGGGTCAAAGCTTTGCGGGTACCCTGAAAGCCCGAGGGAGGCCAGATCTGTGTGGGTTACTCCGGGCACTGTTCCGTAATTTGCGGCTATCCATTCATTCCAGAGGGGTTGCGTTTGCCCTGCTCTGATTGCGCCCAGGTAGTTGGGGATGTGGGAGCTCATGTTCATCATCTGCGTTACGGTGAGGTTGCCGGAATCAAGAGGCAGGCCGTTTGGGCCAAGGTTTATCTTGTATTTGGCTACAAGGGAGCCAATGGTGTCATTAAGGCTCAGGTAGCCTTTATCCACCATTTTCAGGATAACAGAACCTGCGAATGTTTTGGTCTGGCTGCCAATGCGGATAAGCCCGTTCGGAGCAAGGTTTCCTCCGTTAAGGTATTGGAGGGAGCCATCTTTGCTGATAAAGCCCACACCTGAGGTAAAGCCGGTTGTTTGTGTGTGGTTATGCAAAATGGCATCAAGGGCGGATTTCTGGTAGCTGGCTAGGGGGTCGGCTGCTTGTGCTGTAAGGGAGGATAAAAAGAAAAAAAGAAACATTCCCATGAATAACAGTCGTGTGCGCATACCTTCCCCCGATATTTATAAAGTGATGAAGTGGCCTTGCAAAATGCAGATGTGGTGAGAGATCATTGATATTGTTTTTTGCAGACAACAAAAGCCGGTCAAGGCCGGCTTTTGTTGTACACCATCTCTTTAGCTCTACCATTATAGGAAAATTTTCTCTGGCAGGCTGTTTTCTCAGGTGCTGTATCAGCCTTGTGAACTTCTAGATATATGCAGTTTGTTTGGGTGCTGTAGAGCGCTGCCACGTTATGTTTCTTGCGGGGATCTACAGGCATGCCACTGTGCTGCTGTGTCTGTTACACTGCTGCGGGCTGGGGGGCTTCTTTTTTCTTCATCCAGCCTGCAACAGTTTCTTTGCTGCTCTCGTAGCGGGATTTTATTTCTGCGCCAATTTTTGCGGGGTCACAATCAAGCAGGGTGCCGCCAGAGGCGAAATGCCGAGCGAAAACATGCCCTAAAGCATAGGTGGTTGCCGCACCGGCAAGGGAAGTGCTGACTGCTCCGAGACTGAAGCCGACAATGGGGATATACTTGGTAAAGGAGCGCAGGCTGGGAGTAAGCAACACTGGGAGGGTGCTTGCTGCGATGCAGCCTACTATTTTCTTGCCCATGTCTGCTTTGAAGGGAACGCCGTAGACCTTGCAGATTTGATAGAGAAGCTCTGTTTGTATTGTTGAAAGAGCGGCTATATCCAGGAGGGGAATGGGAACAAGCCCAACAGCCAGTGAGGCGTGTACCCGGCTGCGGATAATGGCGTCAATTTCGCACTGTGTTGGAATTTTTCTGGCAGATGCTTCTTCCGTACTTTCCGGGCCGCTGAGAAATTCTGTTTCTTGAGCGTCCTGCGCTTCAGGCTTGGAGTGATCTTTTTGCATGTTCTTTCTCGCTCCTGGAGGGTTCGGGTGCTAAACACCCACTGATAGATAGATTCTTGCACCATGTGGGACTGTTTGTGTACATTTATGTGAATACCGGCCGCCTGAGAGGTGTTTGTAATGGAATATGATGCAAATTTTGCATCATAACTATATAAGAGTGCCAATATATTTTTATCAGTGCTATAGTATGTATCTACAGAACGCAAGGGGAAATTTTAAGAGAGTTTAGCTTGTCCACTTGTGGGCTTTTGCTGCGCAATCGCCAGAGTTCGTTGCATTGTGCAGCGAACTTTACTTGCGGGAAGGCAAGCCCTAAAAAAGTATTGTTGTCTTTTTTATATTGCTATAGTATATAGTTAGAAAGTTGAATAGTTTTTTAGTCCGATATTTCCGTCGTTTTGTGTATGCCTTTCGCATCTTCTTTCATCTGGGCTTCTGATGTTTCTTTTCAGGGAAGTACATGTTTTTTCTGTAACGCTTCAGCATGTTATATGCGATTTGTATTTCTCCAGACTCAATGCCTCGGCATTTCTTAAAAAGTCCACCGTGAATACTTTATGTATCCTTTTAGTTTCAGGGGGTTGTGGTGTATAGACTTTTTTTAGTGTTGGCGGCATTGGCGCTGGCGGGGTGTTCTTTTGCCCCGGAGTACAGGCGTCCTGAGATGGTTTTACCGGTTGCATGGCAGCAAAGTTCACCAGATGCTCTTGAGGTGCAATGGTGGCGACGCTTTGAGGATCCTGCTCTCAATGCGCTGGTACAGGAAGCGTTGCTTTACAATAAAGATATCGAAATTGCCCTCGCCCGGCTTGAGATTGCTCGAGCTGGTGCGGGGGTTGCTTATTCTGATCTGGCTCCTCATCCCTCCATTACAGGAGCAAGCAGTGAGCGATGGACATCCACCCGCATTGCGGGTGCGCCTCCCAAAGGAATGGAGCAGACACGCCATCGGGAGCTATATTTCGGCGCTCTTTGGGAGCTTGATTTTTGGGGTAAATACCGCAATGCCGCACAGGGAGCCATGGAACAGTTTCTCGCTGTTGAGGCTAACAGGGACGCGGCCTATCTTTCTGTAGCTGCTTTTACCGCCAAAACGTATTTTGACCTCCTGCAATATCAGTATCAAATACGCATTGCGGAAAAAACCGTGACTCAGCGGCAGAAGGCCCTGAATTTTTATGCTGCCAATGTCAGTGCCGGAACGGTTAATGAAAGTGATCTGTTGCGTGCGCGGGGGGAAGTTGAGGTTGCCAAGTATACCCTGTCTCTTGCCCGTTTGCGGCTGGATGAGGCGCACACTCGCTTGCAGGTTTTATTGGGGCGCTCTCCTGCTGAAATTATGGATAGTGCTGTTACGCAGGTTCGTGAAATTCGACTGGAAGATGCTGCACGGGCAGCCTTTTTGCCCTCTGGTTTGCCATTGTATCTTTTGGAAAGACGGCCTGATCTGAAGGCTGCCGAACAGGCTCTGCGTGCCGCACAATTCGATATAGGTGTTGTTCGTGCAGATTATTTTCCTTCCATTTCCCTGAGCGGGCAGGTGGGCATTGCCGCTTCCAAGAATTCGTATTTGACTACGAGCGGTTCCGGGACATGGCTTTATGGCGTAAACCTGCGTCTGCCGCTTGATTTTTGGCAAACCCGGTTCCGAGAGAAAATGGCTGAGGAGCATAGCCGTGAGCTGGTGGTTGTTTATGAACTTTCTGTGCAGACTGCGTTTAAAGATTTGCGCGATTCCCTTTCCCGGCAAAAACACCTTGCGGACGCCACTCAGGCTCTTTCCCGGCGCATTACCGCACTGCGTAAGGCAACATCTCTTGCTGCGGATCGCTATAGTTCCGGGTATTCAAACTACCTTGAGCTGTTGGATGCCGAGCGGGCTTTGTTTGATTCGCAGATTAGTTGGTCTCAAAATAAGGCCAGTCAGTTACAGGCCATGGTGGATGTTTGTCTTGCCCTTGGCGGGGGGTGGTCGGATCATGATTTGCCGGAACGCATGACAGCTTCGAACCCTGAAACCAGCGTTGCCCCGAGTCTTGCCAAACCGGTTCGACGTAAGGGAGGACGACCATGAGTAAGTATCTGCAACCATATGTAGTTTCAAGAAATATATTGTATGTCTTATGCCTTTGCCTGCTTGTGCCCCAAGTATTTTTTGCAACAGTATGTTTTCCAGGGCCTGGTTCACCTGGAGAGCGCCCCGCCCCCGAAGTGACTGTGCGCACTCTCGCTCGTGAAAATGTGGTTTTTGAACAGTCTTTTACCGGCTACGTTGAGGGTGAGCGCACTGTGGAGGTGCGGGCTCAGGTGAGTGGTGTGTTGACGGCCCGGCGTTACGAGGAAGGTGCTTTTGTTAAAGAAGGTCAAGTGCTTTTTGAAATTGAGCCTGCCCGGTATCAGGCTGCGTATGATCAGGCCGCAGCCAGACTTGAAACTGTGCGGGCACGCTTTACCAATGCCAGTCGCGATCAGGCAAGGGCTGCTCCTCTGGCCCAGCGTAGTGCTATTAGCCCTCGCGAGTTTGATACTGTGCAGGCGGAATTTAATGCTGCAAAGGCCGCTCAGAGTGAGGCAGAGGCCGCGCTGAGGGCGGCGAAGATTCAGCTTGATTTCACTCAGGTCAAGGCACCTATCAGTGGGTACGCCACTATGGCCCGCATGGCTGAGGGCAGCCTTGTGACAGCGGGTTCTCCAACGGATAGTTTACTGACCTCCATTAATTATATGGATTCTGTGAATGTTATTTTTTCTGTGTCGGATGCCCTGGTTCGTCGCATCAGCGGATATATTTCCCGCGATCAGGCCGAGTTGCTTAAAAATGCTGAGGCCAATCTTGAGGTCGCCAAGGGAGATATCTACTTGCACCGGGGTAGAGTTGCGTATGGTAATGCTGTGATAAGCAGAACCACCGGAAGCATGATGGCAAAGGCTCTTTTTCCTAACCCCGAGCACGAGCTGCTTTCTGGGCAGATTGTGCGTATTTCCGCCTCTCTGCTTACTTTCCCCAATGCGCTTGTTGTGCCGCAGCATGCTGTCTTGCAAGGGCAGGGTGGTGCGCTTGCTCTGGTTGTCAAGGCGGATGATACGGTGGAGTTTCGCCCTGTAACGACCCTTGTGGGCATACTGCCCAATGCTTTTTTGGTAACGGCAGGCCTTGAGGCCGGAGAGCGGATTATTATTGAAGGCGTGGGTAAGGTGGGGCCCGGTATGAAGGTGCATCCGCAGGAAGCTTCCGGGAAGTCCGAGGTAAAGAAATAAATGGTCAGAAGAAATATTAAGGAAGGGAGAAAACCCCTGTCTTTTTTTCTTCCAATTTTTTGTTTGTTTTCTAACTTTATTACGTGCCATTCCGTGTCGCATAAATAAAATTTTCAACAGACTGGTGAGGATGGTATGGGTGAATTTTATTTTCTCAAGCGGCCTGTGCTTGCTATGGTCTTTTCCCTGTGCATTCTGGGGGTTGGCCTGCTCAGTCTGAATAAGCTTCCCGTGGCGCAATACCCGGAGCTGGTACCGCCAAGCATTTCAGTTATGGCCGTGTATCCAGGGGCTGGGCCGGAGGTTATTTCCGAGCTTGTGGCGGCCCCCCTTGAGCAGGAACTGAACGGCGTGGAAGATCTGCTTTATATTCAGTCCACCAGCGCTGCCAGCGGCATGATGAGTATGACTGTTACCTTTGCCCTTGGGGTAAACCCGGAGACAGCCGCCAACCGCGTCAACAACCGCGTTCAGCGAACCCTCGCCCGTCTGCCGGAGGAAGTGCGCCGCTTCGGTGTTACTGTGACTGCTGGCTCAGGTTCCTTTTTGCAGATTATCACCTTGTCCAGCCCGGACGGGCGCTATGACAGTCTTTTTCTGAACAACTATGCAGCGGTAAATGTTACCGATAAGCTTAAGCGCATTCCCGGGGTGGCCTCGGCAACTCCACTCATTTCTGAAGAATATTCCATGCGTATCTGGCTTGACCCTGCGAAACTGGCAGCCATGAATGTGACCCCGCAAGATATTGCCTCTGCCGTGCAAGAGCAGAATGCCCAGTATGCCGCCGGTACCGTGGGTTTACAGCCCGTACCGGAAAGCGTTGCCATGACCTGGCTGGTGAGTACGCAGGGGCGCCTTGTTACAGAGCAGGAATTCTCTGATATTGTTATTCGTGCCGACAAGGAAAAAGGCATTATGCGCCTTGGCGATGTGGGTACGGTGGAATTGGGGGCTGCGGATTACAGCGTTCGCAGCAAATTGAATGGAAAACCCGTGGCGGGCATCAGTATTTCTCTTTCCCCGGGGGCCAATGCCCTGGCTACAGCGGACGCTATCACTCAGGTTATGGATGAACTGCGCAAAGACTTCCCGCCGGGAATGGAGTATGGCATTCCTTATGATGTCACTACCTTTGTGCGGCTTTCCATTCACGAGGTGGTAAAAACACTGTTTGAGGCCATGGTGCTTGTGGCTGTGGTTATCTTTTTCTTTTTGCAAAGTGTGCGGGCAACCCTCATTCCCTGTATTGCCGTGCCGGTTGCTATTCTTGGAGCCTTTGCTTGCATGTATGTGCTGGGTTTTTCTATTAATACACTAACACTGTTTGGTATGGTGCTCTCTATTGGTATTGTTGTGGATGACGCCATTGTTGTCCTTGAGAACGCGGAGCGCATTATGCATGAGCGGTCTGTGGGAGCGCGTGAGGCAACTTCCATAGCCATGCGTGAAGTGACAGGCCCGGTAATAGCCATTGTGCTGGTGCTGTGTGCAGTTTTTGTTCCTGTTTCTTTCATGGGCGGGATGACGGGGGAAATGTTTCGTCAATTTGGCATTACCGTGGCTTTGGCTGTTGCCATTTCGGGTGTGGTGGCCTTAACTCTTACGCCAGTTATGTGCGCGGCCATGCTGCGGCCTCATACCTCGACAAACATGTTTTTCACTGCATTTAACCGCTCCTTTGCGTGGTTTACCGAGATTTATGTGGGTGCTGTACGTGCTGTTTTGCGGCATCCTCTTATCGGCGTGGTCTGTTTTGTGGGTGTGCTTCTGTGCGTTTGGCAGCTTTTTAGCAGGATTCCGCAAGGTCTCGCGCCGGACGAAGACCAGGGCTACATCATTGCCGCTGCTATTTTACCCGAAGGCTCCACCATGCCGCGTACCGACGCCACTCTGGATGCCTTGACGGAGAAGATGTTGCAGGACAAGTCCGTAAGCGGTATTCTGACCATTGCCGGGCAGGATCTTTTGGGGGGGAGCGGTTCCCTTGGCAGTATGGGGGCGGCTTTTATTATGCTGAATCCGTGGGAGACACGGAAAACGCCGGATACCTCTTCGGGTGCTATGGTGGGCAAGGTTTTTCAAGCCGGACACGGCATTACGGATGGTATCGTTGCGGCCTTTAATCCGCCCCCCATCGTTGGTATGAGCACGGTGGGTGGGCTTGAAGGGTATTTGCAGAATTTTACGGGTGCCTCCCTGGAAGAGATGGCGGCCATGGGCAGAAAGCTTTCGCAAAAAGCGGCTGCACACCCCGCGCTACGGGGCGTTTCTTCTTCCTTTAACCTGGGTACTCCTAAGGTTTTTCTGGAGCTTAACCGAGAAAAGGCAAAGCTGCTGAATGTGCATGTGGGTGAGGTGTACCAAGCCATTGCCACCTACCTTTCAGGGAGTTACATAAATGACTTTACCCTGCATGGTCGAGCCTTCAAGGTATATATGCAGGCAGATTCGCGTTTTCGCGCTAATCCAAGCGACCTGGCCTCCTTTCATGTGCGCAGTCGTGACGGGGAAATGATTCCCCTTGATAATCTGGTTTCTTATGCTGTGGGGAGCGGAGCCTTTACCATTACCCGCTTCAACGGTGTGCCCGCTGCCCGTATCTCCGGGCAGGCCGCGCCGGGATTCAGCAATTCGCAGGCTATGTCTGACCTTGAGGATTTGGTGCGCAGTGAGCTACCCAAGGGCTATTCTCTTGCCTGGAGTGGTTCCTCCTTTCAGGAAAAGACCAGCGGGGGAACAAACTACCTTATGCTGGTGCTGGGACTTGGCTTGGTGGTGCTCATTCTTGCCGCACAGTACGAAAGCTGGTTCCTGCCCGCAGCCGTGGTGCTTGCAGTGCCCTTTGCTCTTTTTGGCTGTCTTTTGACTATCTTTTGTGTGGGCTATGCTAATGATATTTATGTGCAAATAGCCATGGTAACGCTTATTGGTCTTGCCGCCAAGAATGCGATCCTCATTGTGGAATTTGCCCATGCGGAGTTTGCTTCCGGAAAAAGTGCGATAGATTCAGCCATTAACGCTGCACGGCTTCGTTTTCGACCCATTGTCATGACTTCTCTCGCCTTTATTCTGGGTTGTGTGCCGTTGGTGCTAACCTCCGGGGCCGGGGCCGGGAGCCGCCACGTACTGGGCAGCAGTATCATTGGCGGCATGGTCGCCGCTACGGTGATTTCACCTATATTTGTTCCCTGGTTTTTCGTGTTGGTGACGCAGTTGCGCGAGAAATTGAGAGGAAGCGGAAATTTGTGTGTGTCGCATGTTTCGGGGGAGGGGGATTACATGTGAAATGTGTTTCGGGGGAAGGGGATTACATGTGAAATGT
>JAVBJS010000080.1:0-19136 GCA_031546885.1 Desulfovibrio sp. | reverse complement strand
AATGTATTGCCAGTTCCCTTGCGGCGGAAGGATTTCAGGTGTTTTTCACCTATATGAGCAAAGCAGCGGAAGCAGAAGCTGTGGTTTCTGAAATTACTCAGGCCGGGGGGCGCGCACAGGCTTTTCAGTTAGATGTGGGCGATAGTAGTGCTGTCAGTGCTTTTTTTCGTAATACGATCAAAGAGCAGGTTATTCTTTCCGCACTCGTTAATAATGCCGGCATCACCCGCGATGGCCTGCTTGTGCGCATGAAGGATGAAGACTTTGACAGCGTTCTGAGCACCAACCTGCGCGGATCCTTCTTGTGCCTGCGGGAAGCCGCAAAAATCATGTCCAAACAGCGCAACGGGAGTATTGTCAATATTTCTTCCGTGGTGGGGCAAATGGGCAATGTCGGACAAATTAATTACTGCTCCGCCAAAGCCGGCCTGATTGGCATGACCAAATCTGCCGCCAAGGAACTTGCCGGGCGCAATATCACGGTAAATGCCGTGGCCCCCGGATTTATTGACACCGATATGACAACGTCACTGCCGGAAACCATTCGTGCGCAGTTTCTTGAGCATATTCCCTTAAAACGCTTCGGCTCCCCACAGGATGTGGCGGACGCCGTTGTATTCTTCGTTTCGGATAAAGCCCGCTATATTACGGGGCAGGTACTCGCTATAAACGGCGGCATGTACTGCTAACTATTAACATTTAACCTACGACCGTTGCCCCCGGAGGAAACATGTCTGTTGATGAAAAAGTAAAAAAAATTATTATGGATCAGCTTGGTGTCTCCGCTGAAGAAGTCAAACCTGAAGCTTCCTTTGTGGAAGACCTGGGCGCTGACTCCCTTGATCTCACCGAACTTATCATGGCCATGGAAGAAGAGTTTGACCTTGAAATAGCTGATGACGAAGCGCAAAAGCTTCTCAAAGTCAAAGACGCCATTTCCTACGTCGCCAGCAAGCAATAAGTCTCATCGGGCCTTACTCTCACGTAGGGCCCGAATTTCCACAGCATACAAAGCACGCATTAATAAATATAATCACGCGCTTCGCAAACATTCGCGAGGCGGATGCCAAGCAGTTTTACAGTAAAATTGCACTAGTCATATAGAAGGAATTTCTCCGCATGAGTAGAAAACGTGTTGTCATCACAGGTCTTTCGGCGTTAAGCCCCCTCGGTGGAAATATTGAAGACTCATGGACTGCCCTGCTGGAAGGCAAGTCTGGCATAGCTCCCATCACTAACTTTGACGCCACAGCCTTTGACTCGCGCATTGCAGGCGAAGTAAAAAACTTCTCACCAGAAGCATACGGTATTTCCTTCAAACAGGCCCGGCGCATGGATCGCTTTGTCCAGTTTGCCGTTGCGGGAGCCATAGATTTGCTGAAACATGCAGGCTACACCATCACCGACGAGAACGCCACAAAGGTGGCCGTTCTGCTTGGGGTTGGTCTTGGCGGGTTACAGACCATTGAAGAATTTCACACGCGCCTCATGGAAGCCGGCCCTTCAAAAATTTCTCCCTTTATGATTCCCATGCTCATTTCCAATATGGCGCCCGGCCAGGTTTCCATTTTTACCAAAGCCAAGGGGCCCAATCTGGTAGTGACAAGCGCCTGCGCTTCCGCCCTGCATGCCATTGGCTATGCCTATTCGGAAATTTTGCTCAACCGCTGTGAATGCGCCATTACCGGCGGCATCGAGGCCACAGTAACCCCCATGGGTATTTCCGGCTTTACTGCGTTGAAAGCACTTTCCACTCGTAACGACGAACCCGAAAAAGCCTCACGTCCCTTTGATAAAAATCGTAATGGCTTTGTCATGGGCGAAGGAGCAGGAATGCTCTTTATTGAAGACCTTGAGGCGGCAAAGGCTCGTGGCGCGACAATTTATGCGGAAGTTGTCGGTTTTGGCTCATCAGGCGATGCATGGCATATGACAGCTCCACAAGAAGACGGTGAAGGCATGGCACGAGCCATGCAAAATGCCATACGGGACGCGGGCCTTACCCCCGATGACATTGATCACATAAATGCACACGGTACTTCCACACAGTTGAACGATTATTGTGAAACCAAGGCTATCAAGTCTGTTTTTGGCAAGCGAGCATATGACATTCCCATTACAGCAAACAAGTCGCAAACCGGCCACCTGCTGGGCGCTGCGGGCGGTATTGAAAGCGTATTTTCCGTCATGACCTTGCACACCGGCATCGTTCCCGGCACCATCAACTATGAATCACCCGATCCTGATTGCGACTTGAATTACATGACCGAAGGGCCAAAGAAACTTAATCCCACCTATGCGCTTTGTAATTCCTTTGGATTTGGCGGCACAAACTGCTGTATTTTATTTAAACGCTGGCAAGACCAGTAAAGGAACATGCCATGGATGAACTTTTATTGTGCGACCCTGCCATAGGAAAAGCAATTTATCTCGAATCATTACGCCAGCTTGGCAAGTTGGAAATGATCGCTTCTGAAAATTTTGTTTCCATTGCCGTACGTCAGGCTCAGGGCAGCATTTTAACCCATAAATATGCCGAAGGTTACCCCGGAAAGCGCTATTATGGCGGCTGTGAATATGTTGATATTGCTGAAAATATTGCCATAGAGCGGGCCAAAACCCTTTTCGGAGCGGAATACGTCAACGTCCAGCCCCATTCCGGCAGCCAGGCAAACATGGGCGTCTACTTTGGTGCCATCAAGCCCGGCGATACTGTGCTTGGCATGAATCTTTCGCATGGGGGACACCTCACCCACGGAAGCCCGGTAAATTTTTCTGGAAAATTCTTTACTATCATTCCTTACGGCGTGAGCAAAGATACCGGACTTATTGACTTTGATGAAATGCTCACTCTTGCAAAACAGCATAAACCGGCCCTTATTGTGGCTGGTGCCAGCGCCTATTCACGCACCCTTGATTTTGCGAAATTCCGTGCCATTGCGGATGAAGTGGGAGCAAAATTATTTGTGGATATGGCTCATATTGCAGGTCTTGTGGCAACAGGTTTTCACCCAAGCCCCATTCCACATGCGCATTACACCTCAACAACTACGCACAAAACCTTGCGTGGCCCGCGTGGCGGCATGATTCTTTCTTCCGAGGAATTTGGCAAAACCCTCAATAGCCAAATATTCCCTGGTATTCAGGGTGGCCCGCTCATGCATGTTATTGCCGCTAAAGCTGTCGCTTTTGGTGAAGCCCTTACCCCAAAATTCAAGGATTATCAAAAACGTGTGCTTGAAAATGCCGCCACTCTTGCCCACGAACTGACACAGGCCGGATTTTCCATCGTTTCCGGCGGCACAGACAACCACCTCATGCTCCTTGATTTGACAAACAAGGACATTACCGGCAAAGACGCGGAGCATGCCCTTGACAAGGCAGGCATCACTGTGAATAAAAACACAGTACCCTTTGAAACGCGCTCACCCTTTGTCACCTCCGGCGTCCGCCTTGGAACCCCCGCTCTGACCACACGCGGAATGGGAACCAAGGAAATGCGCCAAATAGCAGGCTGGATACTGGAAGCGCTTGAATCACGCAATAATGATACGCGCCTTGCCGAAATCAGCAGCACAGTGGAAAAGTTTGCCATGCAGTATCCTCTCTTTACCTGGTGAGTATCCGATGGCGCGCATGCCTTGGCCTCAGTATTTCATGAGCATAGCCCACCTTGTGGCAGAGCGTTCAACCTGCTCCCGCCGTAAGGTGGGAGCTATTGCCGTAAAGAACAAGCGTATTCTTGCCACAGGATACAACGGAGCCCCGCGCAATATGCCGGACTGCCTGGAAAAAGGCTGCCTGCGTGAGCAGCTTGGCATTCCTTCAGGTCAACGCCACGAACTATGCCGGGGCCTGCATGCGGAACAAAATGTTATTATACAGGCTGCAGTGCATGGAGTCTCCTTGGAAGGTTCCGAGATTTACTGCACACATCAGCCTTGCCTTATCTGTAGCAAGATGCTTATTAACTGCGGTATTGTGGCTGTTTATTTCGCCTCACCCTACCCCGACATCATGGCTGAAGAGATGATGCAAGAGGCTGGCGTTTCACTCACTTTGTTGCACAACTGTTCTGAAAATACCGTAACTGTTTGCACATAAGACAAGGGTGCTGCCGGAGTTGTCATGCCACATACTGAGTATCATCCCTTCATGCACGAAGCCATTCGCCTGGCCAAAAACGCCCAATGGAAAACTGCCCCAAACCCTGCCGTTGGCGCTGTACTTGTACAGGACGGTGTTGTTGTTGCCCACGGCTGGCATAAAGGCGTTGGCACCGCCCACGCGGAAGTCGCCGCCCTTGAAGATGCGGAGAAACAAGGAGTCGATCCCAGCAAGTGTAAACTTATAGTAACACTTGAACCTTGTAAGCACCACGGTAAAACCCCACCCTGCGTTGACGCCATTCTCCGAGCCCGCATTCCTCATGTGATTATTGGCGCGCTTGATCCAAACCCCCTTGCCTCCGGTGGCGCTGAAATTCTTCGTGCCCAAGGCGTGCGTGTAGATGAAGGCATTGCCGAGGCAGAATGTCTTGACCTTATTGACGACTTCATCACCTGGCAAACCACGGATCTGCCATACGTCATTCTCAAGCTTGCCAGCACACTGGATGGGCGCATTGCCACTCGTACCGGGCATTCCCAGTGGATTACCTCACCTGAAACCCGCCAGGAAGTACAAAAGCTCCGCCGTTCCATGCAGGCCATCATCGTGGGCAGTAATACTTTTTATCAGGACGACCCAAAACTGACGGCCCGCACTGACGAAGATGCTCTCCTCCCTCAGCAGCCCCTGGCTATTGTCGTCACTTCGCGCCTTCCTGACGCCGGTACAACGCATTATCTATTACGCGAAAGACCCACTGAAACCATTTTCTGGACAACAGTGGCTGCGGCTGCCAGCCCCAAAGCAGAAACGCTACGCCGTGCTGGAGCGCGCGTTCTGGGCTTACCCTCCTCTCCACGCAGTGATAAGACCTCCAAAGTGCGGGCAGAATTGTCCTTACACGAGGGGCTTGTTCACCTGCGTAAGGAACTGAACTGCCACTATGTTCTGTGCGAAGGTGGCGGCAGACTGGGCCTTGCTTTGCTGGATAAAGGTTTTGCCCGCGAGCTCCACCTGCACCTTGCTCCCAAAATCCTTGGCGATGCTGATGCCACCCCACTTTTTGCCGGCAAGGCCCCTACCCTTATGGACGATGCCCTGCAATTTCGCATTACAGAAACGCAAATATCCGCCAGTGATATTCTTCTTACTATGCGCCCCAATTACCCGGCTGACAAAAGGGGACAATAAATGTTCACAGGTCTGGTTCTTGGCATGGGAAATGTTGTTCACATCACCCCTTCCGCCCAAGAGGCTCGTATCACCATCAGGCCTCTGTTTTCCCTTCAGACTCCTGTGAAAGGTGAGAGCATTGCTGTCAATGGTGCTTGTCTTTCCATTGAGCGTTTTGATGCCGACACCTTTACAGTCTACGCCTCCCATGAAACCCTGCGCCTTACCAATATCAGCAGCCTCAAAACCGGCAGCACGGTAAATCTGGAACGCGCCCTTACCCTTGGCAGCCGCCTGGGAGGGCACATGGTCAGTGGACATGTGGATGCCCTTGCCAGTCTTGAAAAAATTACTCCTGCGCAAAGTTCTCTCGTGCTTCATGTGCGTTTTCCCGAAGAATTTTCCCCTCTGGTTATCCCCAAGGGCTCTGTAGCCCTTGACGGCATAAGCCTGACAGTTAATCATTGCGGTTCCGGCACACTTGACGTTAATGTCATTCCTGAAACGCAAGGCGCAACAACTATCAAGACTTGGGCCCCAGGGCGAATCCTCAATTTCGAAACCGACCTCATCGGCAAATATGTACAGCGCATGCTCGGCCCGTGGCAGGCACAAGAAAAAAGTGGTATTACCCTGGACTTCCTGCGCGACAACGGATTTTAAAGAAAATTTGAATTGGAATAGACGAGAATAAGTATTGCCTTCTGCGACGCGTATCAGGGTGAAGCACCCTTTTTGTAGATCAAGGCGCATTATTGAGCGATCAAATTCCGTTAACCATTTTAATTTGTGGAGAGCAGTTCAACTGTAAAAGAACTGAGCTGGCAGATACACCAATAATAACAAAAAAAAACATATACTACCAAAGGAACCGTCATGCCGCTTTGCAAAGCCGAAGACGCCATTGAAGAAATACGGCAAGGAAAAATGATTATTCTGGTGGATGACGAAGACCGGGAAAACGAAGGCGATATTACCGTTGCAGCCCAATTTGTCACACCTGAAATGATCAACTTCATGGCCACCCATGCCAGAGGTCTTATTTGCCTGCCCATGGCCCCGCAGTGGATAGACAAACTTAACATCCCCCTGATGACACAGCGTAACGAATCTGGCTTTGGCACAAATTTTACTGTCTCCATTGAAGCCAGACGCGGCGTCACCACAGGCATTTCCGCTCAGGACAGAGCCCAGACTATTCTCACGGCCGTGGCCGATGGCGTTCGTCCTGAAGACATCGTCACCCCCGGACACATTTTTCCTCTGCGCGCCCAAAAGGGCGGAGTCATGGTGCGCGCTGGTCAAACTGAAGGCAGTGTTGATCTGGCCATTCTTGCCGGACTTAAGCCTGCGGCTGTTATCTGTGAAGTGCTCAACGATGACGGAACCATGGCGCGTATGCCCGACCTAATGATTTTTGCCCAAAAACATGGGCTCAAAATAGCCACCATCCGCGATCTTATTCGGTACAGAATGCAGTCGCACCTCCTTTCAGTGCGCCGTGTAGCAGAGGCCAAAATGCCCACCCGCTATGGCGAATTCCGCGTCATTGCTTATGAAAACGACCTGCAACCAGAAACGCATCTGGCCATTGTAAAAGGCACACCCTCGCCGGAAACACCAACTCTGGTGCGCGTTCACAGTGAATGCTTAACAGGCGATGTACTTGGCTCGCTCCGTTGCGACTGCGGCGGGCAGCTTGCCGCGGCCCTCTGCCGCATGGAACAGGAAGGGCTTGGTGTGCTCCTTTACCTGCGCCAGGAAGGGCGTGGCATTGGTCTGGCCAACAAAATTCGAGCTTACGCCCTGCAAGACACAGGCATGGACACAGTTGAAGCCAACACCTCCCTCGGGTTTAAAGCAGATCTGCGCGATTATGGCATTGGTGCGCAAATTCTTGTGGATCTCGGCATCCGCAAGATGCGACTTATGACAAATAATCCTAAAAAAATCATTGGCTTGGAGGGATACGGCTTGGATGTAACCGAGCATGTTTCCATTGAGCTTGATGCCTGCACACACAACCGAGACTACCTGCGCACCAAAAAGGAAAAACTTGGACACATGCTTGAAAAAGTTGAATAATATTCTATATTATAGTATATTTCACATGGCACACCAAGCCTATCACACCACTTACATTACTACCGCAGGGAGGGCCTATGCTGCACATAAAAACCATTGAAGGGCAACTGGATGCTAAAGGTCTTAAAGTAACCATTGTAGCCAGCCGTTTCAACGATATCATTGTTGACCGCCTCATCGGGGGAGCTGTTGATTATCTCACCCGCCACGGTGCCGCACGAGAAGACCTGACCATTGTTCGCATTGGTGGTGCCTTTGAACTTCCTTTGGTCTGCCAAAAAATAGCCCAAAAAGGTAACATAAACGGCATTGTTGCCCTCGGCGCTGTTATCCGGGGTGCTACTCCGCACTTTGATTTTGTTGCAGGAGAGGCTACAAAAGGCATCGCCCAGGTATCGCTCCAAACAGGCCTGCCCATAGGGTTCGGCCTTCTGACAACAGATACTATCGAGCAGGCCATCGAACGCGCCGGGAGCAAAGCCGGAAATAAAGGGGCTGAAGCCGCCGCTGCCCTGCTGGAAACCATTCGCGTGCTTGAACAAATTTAAAAAAGCTATATCCGCAACCGCAAACGCTATTGAGCGGAACGAATTTTCCCTCAAGGGATATCACCCTAAAACAATGAGAGCAGTTTAACTATGTATAGTTATACTGCTCTAGTAATTCATACTCCAAAAAATGCATGCTCCAAGAGGAGTTCGTTGCACATTGAAACGAACTCTGGCGCTTGCGCAGCAGGTGCCGGAGGCCATTGCAACACTGGCCTCCGGGTAAGCGACTGTGCAACATTTTTAAAAAGGAATACCGCCCATGACACACCCTCCTCACAAGATAAATCCTGACAGCACAGGCACTCAAGAAGATACTCCGCCGCATGGTGATGCTCCTCCCCTGTTGGCATTGAAAAAAGCCTCCTCACCTTTTACTGACGATCAACTTGCACATGCTCAGCATCAAACATTTTCCACTGTGCAAGAGAATCCCCTTTACTCCGCAAGCTCCGCAGAACAGAATACACAGGAAGATCAGTCCGCCTCACCCCTCACCCCGCAACAGCTCAACCCACCTGCCTCAAATCATGGTATTTTTGCCGAATCTCCCTTCAGCGCCCCAAATACAGCACAAAGCTTGAAAACTTCAAAACCTGCGGACGATCAGACCTCATATTCCGCCACTACCAACCGTGCCTCTGCAGACAGCACCCACGAGGATCCTACAATGCACAACGAATGGCCAAGCTACCCCTTTCCCACCAAGGAGCCATGGCGTAAGCAGCACCCTGTGCTTTTCTGGGGCAGCCTTTTACTCCTGCTTTTTTTTAGCGGCAAGGGTATACAATGGATGATGGAAAAAGGCCCTCTGAGCGGCCCCAAGATTGGTATTGTTCATATTAAAGGTATGATTCTGGACAGCTCCTCCATTGTTGAGTGGATAGACACCCTCCAAAAAGATCCCATGGTAAAAGGCGTCTTATTGCGTATCAATTCCCCAGGCGGCGCAGTTGAACCTTCAGAAGAAATTTACATGGCGGTTACTCGCCTTGCCCGTACCAAGCCTGTTGTTGTCTCAATGGGTGCGGTTGCAGCATCTGGGGGATATTACATTGCGCTAGGAGGAAACAAAATTTTTGCCGGCCCATCCACTCTCACCGCCAGCATTGGCGTGAAGCTTCAAATTCCCAACACAGAAGGGCTCATGCGCATGATTGGCCTGTCTGAAAAAACCTTGACGACCGGGGCCCTCAAAGACGCCGGCTCTCCCATGCGCGAAATGACCCCAGACGAAGAAGCGTATTTCAGGGAACTCATTAATGATATGTATGAAGGCTTTGTAGAAACCGTCATGGCAAATAGAAAACTTTCCAGAGAAGTTGTTCTTGCCCTCGCAGACGGACGTGCCATGACCGGAAGGCAAGCGCAAAAAGCCGGACTCATAGATTCCATTGGTGACAGCAACACCGCCCTGCTTGAGCTCTTGGCACAAAGCAAAATTACCCCCTCCGCTCCATACTCGGTTCTGGAAGGCCCGGAAGAACCGGGAAGCTTCCTGCGTGACCTCATGGGGGCAGCGCTACACACCTACCAGAACCAACAAGCGATAACACAGTCCGCACAATTTATGTATCGCTGAGTCTAGACGGTATCGTCAAATTATTCCAGATAATTAACGCAATTACATGTGATTGTTTTCAATAATAGAGGCCATTGCACAATGGCCTCTGGCAACTGCGCAGCAGGTGCTCGCAAGCGGACAGCGCAGCGTGCCTTTATTTCAAAGCAGCTTCTGCTTTGAAATCATTCGATAAAAATTATGTCTTCTCTTGCTATTTTGTTTTTAAGGGCCAACGAAATAGTGTTCGTTGTATTGTGCAACGCTCTCAATAAATTGAATAGCCAATTCGATTTAATTAAAATAGGTCAACGGACGTAAAATTGAAGCCGTTTTTAACGGCCAAGCAGTCACTTTAGAGGTCATTATGCAGTGTCTTTATTTGCAGCATAACAGCGCCTCATGCTGCGGGCGAACTACCGCATTGACTTCCCCTGCGCAAAGGGATAAAGAGAAGAGACTTTTTGCTCATACTCCTTTTACTGTAGCAGATATGAATATAGTACCACCAGCCTCTCCTCCACCATTCTTTCTTTTCTCCGCCCTTACCACGCTGGGGAAAAGTGCGCTGGTGTATAAAAATGTGCTCCTCTCCATGATAAGCGAGATGGGGGCCATGACGCTTTTCCTTTTGCACGGCTTGCCCCACATTTTTACCGGATCCGGGCAATTCAAAAAAATGGTGCGCCAAGTATATATTATCGGTGCGGGCACTTTCTTCCTTATTGCCCTTATTGGTCTTTTTACCGGCATGGTACTGGGCCTTCAAGGGTATTATACCTTAACCAAATTTGGCTCCGAGGGGCTGCTGGGCTCTGCTGTCGCCCTTACACTCATCCGCGAACTGGGCCCTGTTCTCACTGCCATTATGATTACCGGGCGGGCCGGGTCGGCCATGGCAGCCGAAATTGGCGTCATGCGCATAACCGACCAGATTGATGCTTTGGAAGTTATGGATATAGCCCCCATGTCCTACCTGGTAACGCCACGCCTTACCGCATCTTTGGTGGCTTTTCCCTTACTCACTGCTATTTTTAACGTCATTGGCATCTTTGGCGGATACTGCACGGCGGTGCTCATGCTGGGCATCAACCCTGGTATTTTCTTTAGCCGAATTGAAAGTAGTGTGGTCATGGCAGATATTACAAGCTGCTTTGCCAAATCCATAGTTTTTGCAATTATCGTCATCACCGTTTGCTGTTACAAAGGCTATTTTGCGCACATGCGCCGCGACGGCAAAGGGCCGGAAGCGGTAAGCAACGCCACAACATCCGCAGTTGTTGCCTCGTGCATTTTACTGCTGATGGCTGATTACGCCCTCACCTCTTTTCTCTTGTAAGCCATGCAGACAGTGCGCTGGAATATTGAGTTGCAAAAACTCACCCTAGGCTATGACAAAACCGTAGTGCTGCATGATATAACCGCCACCCTTCCGGCAGGGAAAATCTCGGTGGTTCTTGGCGGTTCCGGCTGTGGTAAATCCACACTTCTTCGCCACATCATCGGGCTTTCCCGTCCCATGAGCGGCACGGTACTCCTTGGTGGGCATGATTTTTTTGCCCTCTCTCCCTCTCAATTCCGTCGCCTGCGCCGCCGCATGGGCGTACTGTTCCAAGATGGCGCGCTCCTTGGTTCTCTGACCGTTGCAGAAAATACCGGCCTTGCGCTTAAAGAACACACCCCCCTCCCCGCCAAAGTAATTCGTGAGATTGTGTTGCACAAGCTGGCACTTGTGGGACTTGCAGACTTTGCAGACTATTACCCTTCCGAATTATCAGGCGGTATGCGCAAACGGGCGGGCCTGGCAAGAGCTCTGATAACTGATCCCCCACTGCTCCTTTGCGATGAGCCTACATCTGGGCTTGATCCCATTAGCGCCGCCCAGATGGATGAACTGCTTTTGGATATGAAGGCACACGCGCCAGATATGACCATTGTGTGCGTAACCCACGACATGGCAAGCGTCAGCTCCATTGCCGATACTGTTCTGGTGCTGCATAACAAAACAGTTGCCTATGCTGGCGATCTGGCGGGCTTGCAGCAATCATCCGACCCTTACCTGCGACAATTTATTGAAAGAAAAACCATGCGCGAAGCGCAAGGGCAAGATCCTCGTAAAATACTTGATGAAAAAATCCGCAAACAAATGCATACACATCTCGACAGTTGGCTGGATAAGGCTTAGAAGGAAATAGCAATGCAAAAATACTCACAAGAATTTTCCGTTGGCGTATTTGTCCTTATTGGACTTCTTTGCCTTGGTTACCTCACCATAAAGCTTGGTAAACTGGAGATGTTTTCTGGGAATGGTTACAACATTCAAGCCCGATTTACTTCTGTAGCCGGCCTTAAGGTTGGTGCCGGCATTGAAATTGCCGGAGTAAGTGTAGGCAAAGTGACAAAAATTGCTCTGGATCAGACAACCTATACCGCAGAAGTTACCTTACAGCTCCCCCCGGAAGTCGTCCTTTCCAATGATGCTATTGCATCCATAAAAACCAGCGGACTCATTGGCGATAAATACATCAGCATCTCCCTTGGCAACGGAAACCCCATACCGCCAGGAGGGCAGCTGACCGAAACGGAATCTTCCGTTGATATTGAAAGTCTTATCAGCAAGGTTATCTTTGGAGGCGCAAAATGAAACGCATTTTTACTCTCTCTACTATTTTTTGTATCTCTTTGCTTCTGCTTGCAACGCCGGTTCTGGCTGCCTCCGATGCACAAAACAGTCTTGAAAAAACTATCAATTCTGTTCTGGATGAACTCAAAAAACCCGGCATTAAAGATCCCAATGCCCGCGTTGCCATACTTGCCAATGTTGAAAAAATCATATTGACACTTTTTGACTTTAACGAGTTGTCTACCCGAACAGTTGGGCCTTCCTGGAAAAACTTTTCCGCAGACCAAAAAACACAATTTACCAATGCTTTTACAACCCTTTTACGCGAAACTTACCTGGAAAAGCTCAACGGGTATAACGGCGAGCAAGTCTCCTATATCGGTGAAACAGCCAGCTCCGCAGGTGACAAAATAGAGATACAGACATCTGTTCTCATTCAGGGCAAGCCAGTTTCTGTGTCGTACCGCATGCTCAAAAAACAGCAGTGGGTTGTTTATGATATCATCATTGAAGGTGTCAGCATGGTACAAAACTACCGTACACAGTTTCAGGAAATGCTCACTCGCGGCGATATTGACGGTCTGGTCAAGCAGGTTGGCGTAAAGGCAGAAGAGTCTCGCACCCGGAACAGAAAATCACAAACCGGCAGCTAGCCTGGATATTTCATGATTACTGACGGAGGGAGCCTCAATGGTGTCATTATCTTAGGCTCCTCCACAAAACCTGTGCCCCCAGCCCCTCCTCCCCTTCTAATTCGCAATTTGTATTTACCGCAGCAACAGGATACCCCTATGTTTTTGGGAGTAATATCACACCAGCGCTCCTTCATTGCAGCACGCATTTTGTGTACTGCAATTCTCTTATTTTGGATGCAAGCAACTACCACGTTCGCCGCAACGCCATCCCTTGACGAAGACGACGCCTACCTTAATACAGTCAGCCCCATAGTAAGTGATCCCCTTGAAAGCTGGAACAGGGCCATGCACGGCTTCAATGATGCTATGCTTGAAAATGTGGCTCGCCCCGTTTACAAGGGCTATGCATTTATCACTCCACAGATTATGCGTACAGGATTTAAAAACGCCTTCCACAACCTCCTTTTCCCTGTCCGCTTTGTAAGCAATGTATTACAGGGCAAGGGCCGCGCCGCTGGTGTAGAAATGTCACGCTTTATTCTTAACTCCACAGCGGGCCTTGGTGGTTTTATTGATGTGGCAAAGAGCCACAAACCCATTGTACCCGTGGACGAAGAAGATATGGGACAAACCTTTGGTGTTTGGGGCATAGGCGAAGGATTTTACATAGTCTGGCCCTTCCTTGGCCCAAGCACATTGCGTGACAGTACCGGCAAGCTCGTGGATTATTTCCTTGACCCCGTTACTTACATCAGTCCAACCGTTGCCCCGACAGGCTTAAGCATCGGCATTGCCGCAGTGCGAACATTCAACTCTCTTGATGATATTCTAGACCAATATGACGCCTTGAAAGGCACTGCCGTTGAGCCATATTCTTCTTTTCGTGATGCCTACATTCAGCACCGCCGGGCAAAAATCGCCAAATAGTAATCCGCATGTCAACCATACAAAGTTCCCTACCACCGATGACAACATTCTATTTTTCCATACGTCGCTCCTTTATGAGTTACCCATGGATGCATCACTGCATTTGCCTTTTACCCATACTGATTATGCTTACCTATGTGGCTGCGACACACGGCACGGGAAAGGATCTCGCAGAATACTACTATACTGTGCGCGAAATGCTCCCTGCAACCACCACCGTACTTAGTAACATCAGTCGGCTTGCCATCCCCGCCATTTACCTCTTTTATCTGGCGTATCTTCTGGACGGCGTTGCCCAAAAAGATAAAAAAGTTATCCGATTTATTTTCGTTTTTCTCATCATTCAGGTTTGTATCTCCTTCCTGCTTGTGCGCTTTTTTAAAATAACCGTTGGTGCCCCCCGCCCCTTTGCCATGCTGGACGGACTGACAAGCCAACCCCTCTCCATGAAAAGCGCTTTTCACTCTTTTCCCTCTGGACATACCACTGAAGCTGTTGCTACCATCCTTCCCTTGGTAACCTTATGGAGAAACTTCCTTCCCACCCTTGCCCTTGGCTGTACGGGTGCTCTCATTGGTTATTCGCGCCTCTACCTTGGCATGCATCATATAGCTGATTTATTGGGTGGCATCGTTTTCGGCAGCTGTGCCGGTTTTTTAGTTTACCATTTTTGCAGGCAGGATCCTTCTCAATGAGCACACCACACTCGCCAGAGGCAAATACCTCCTCAGCAGCAGAAACAACGTCAGATAAAAAAAGCAGCCTTCACAACGGAGAAAGCACAGCCACCGCTCCCGCAACGCACAGTGCGGGAACGGGGGCAGCGGTTTACGCCACAACAGCAACCGAATATAGTATGGATGTAGCCCCAGAAGAGACCTCTCTGGGGGATGTTTCTTCCTCGAGCGCTGCCTCCCCTGAACTGCTCACGTCTACCGACCACGCCACCGCCCACGAACTTCTGGCATCGCCCGTTGCTTCTCCTGAGCCTACATCTTCCACAGCATCTGCAGCCGAAACAGCCTCGGCCTCCACAACTGGAAAAAAAAACACCTTTACAGGGTCTTTTTTTACAACACACCCAGTGCTTGCAATCCCAGAATCCATGCCTCCCAGCGTATTTTCTCGATTATTCAATGCCCTCGCCTATGCCCCCTGGATATTTCTTACCGCGCTCCTCGTAGCCCAATGCATCTTTTCTCTGGACGCCCGATCCCTATGGTATTCCGATGAAATTCGACATGCCGATGCCTTTAGAAACCTTCTGCTTCACAATAAATGGATAGTCTTGCAGCTCAACGGCGAGCTTTATCCTGACAAGCCCCCTCTCTACTTCTGGTTTTTGCGCGGGCTCTATGCCTGGCTGCAAACAGATGGGCCCCGCTTATTTTTCACAGCAACTGCCCTTTCTGCCCTTGCTTATCTTTGGTCTTTTTTCCTTCTGGGGCGCTTTGTCGCACGCACTGACGGGCGAACCCTTCTTGCCTCCGGCATTTTGCTCATGAGTTCTGCCTATCTTGTAGGGCTTGTCCACTATTCACGTATGGATCTTCTTTTTTCTGCCGTTATTCTCTGTAGTTACACAGCGCTCTATCATGCTCTCATCCGGCCACGCTCTTTCCTTTATATGGGACTGGCCTTCGGGCTTGGCGGTATAGCCTGTCTCATCAAAGGGCCCTTTGGTATCGCCCTACCTCTCTGCGCAGGCTTTCTTTTTATCCTCTGGCGCGGAACACCGCTTCGCCTGTTTAAAATGGATGTTTTTGCCGGCCTCGCGCTGCTCCTCTGTATTGTCGGTGCCTGGGTTGCAGGTATCTATTTTACTGTAGGGCAAGACTTTCTTGTCAACACGATTATTGGGCAGCAGGTTATTCAGCGCGCCACCAACACCTTTCACCATGCACAGCGCTGGTACTACTATCTGGCAGTTCTTCCCTTATTACTGCTCCCCTGGACCTTCCTCCTCATCTGCCTGCCTTTTGAGCGATTTTTTAACCAGAATAACCGCAAAGCCATTGCCGCCACCCGCACCCCAGATGCCGAGGGCCTTGGCTATCTCTGGTGCATTGTTCTTTCAGCCATGCTTTTGCTTTCAGCCATGAGCGGAAAAATTCATATTTACATTCTTCCAGCTTTGCCTGCTCTGGCTATTATCCTTGCGCGGACGGCTCTGTCCCTTTCCGGCTTTCGAGCCGCTCTTTTCCGGCATTGCACCGCACTATTTTTACTGCTCAGTGGCGCGGCTGTTATTGTTGCTGCCTTGGCTCTCTTTGGCGATCTTGAGCTGCCACCCCTTGCGAACCTGCCTCAATGGCGGCTTACCCATAATCCCGCTTTCTATTACGTCGGGGGGGGGCTTGTTACCGGAGCCGCCGCTCTCTGGTTTATTCTTCGCACCTCCCGGCCGGAAGGTGTACTGCTGATAGTTTCCCTCATGTTCACCGGGTTGGCCTACCCTCTGGCCACCCTGTCTGCTCCATCTTTTGATGCAGTATTAAGCCCCAAAAATATGGCAACACATATGCGTACTTTTATTGAGGCCGGATACCAGCCTGTTTCCTTTGATGATTATGGGGGAACATTCAGCTATTACACAGGCCACACCATTACAGAAGTGTCTAAAAATGAAAAAGAACGCCTGACCTCCCTTATGGCCGGTGGCAAAATTGTCCTTGCCATACGAAGATCCCATTGGGAAAAGTGGGAAAACAAACCCGAATGCTTCAAAGAAGTTATGCGGCAATGGATTGAAAGCAAAGAGTATCTCCTTTTAGCCTGCCCTCCTTTGGGCTCCGCCAAAGAGCAACGCCCTGTGGAGGCTGCGAAGGAATCTCCGCCCCCGGCCCCACCGGTAGCAGGCACAATTTCTCCGGCCCCCCCAGCAAGAGAAGCGATTTCCCCTGCACCCCAAAATTAGCCTGGATATTTTATAAAGATACCCAAGAGCCAGGTAAACGGGAAAATAACTTGCAGACAACGGTCAAAAATATGAAAATCAGCGAGGTCAGGCAACATTGCCCCGCTGATACACCGGCCAGAACCGCTACACTATTTCACAGTTGCACTGCTCTCAAACTATAATTAGAACAATGAGGCTATTATGACAAATCTTCTTTCCAACATCACCCCCACCTTGCTTATGGGGCCTGGGCCGTCTTGCGTTTTTGACGAGGTTTATGCAGCTCTCGCCCGCCCCACACTTGGGCATCTTGATCCCTACTTCATCAGCATCATGGACGGCATAAAAACGCACCTGCAAACTGTTATCGGCACAAAAAACAATGTCACGCTCCCTATGTCCGGCACAGGCTCCGCCGGTATGGAGACCTGCTTTGTCAACCTCATCGAAAAAGGTGACAAGGTACTGGTACTCACCAACGGCGTTTTTGGCAAACGCATGGAAGATATAGCAGCGCGGCTTGGAGCCATTGTTGACGTTTTGGAATGCGAATGGGGCACCGCCTTTGTTCCCGCCAACGTGGAAGAACAACTGCAAAAACACGGGCCTTATTCCCTTGTTGCCATAGTTCATGCGGAAACCTCCACCGGCGTATGCAACCCCGTGCAAGCAATTGGCAAGCTTGTAAAATCTACCGGTGCTCTTTTCCTTGTGGACTGCGTCACCAGTCTTGGCGGCATGCCCGTTACTATGGATGCATGGCAGGTGGACGCACTTTACAGTGGTACCCAAAAGTGTCTTTCCTGCCCTCCAGGCCTTTCTCCGGTCTCTTTTTCCGAACAGGCCGTAGCAAAGTTGCTGGCGCGCAAAACAAAGGTACCCAACTGGTATCTTGATCTCAGCATGATTATTAATTATTGGGAAGGAAAAACGCGGGCCTACCACCACACAGCCCCCATAAACATGCTGTACGGCTTATATGCCGCCCTTGATTGCGTTCTGCAAGAAGGTCTGCCCGCCGTATACGAAAGGCACCTTGCTGTACACAAGCAACTCATTGCAGGCCTGGAAAAGCTGGGCCTTGCCATGTATGTGCAGCCAGAGCACCGCCTGCCCATGCTCAATACCATAACCCTTCCTGCCGGAGTGGATGAAGCCAAGGTTCGCCAACGTCTCTTAAGAGAACATTCCATAGAAATTGGAGCCGGTCTTGGCCCGCTGGCTGGAAAAATCTGGCGCATCGGACTTATGGGACACACTGCACGCGCCCATAATGTAGAAAAAGTCCTGGCTGCCCTCGCCGCATGTATCGCATAGCATTTCAGAATGTGAAAGGATCTCAGTGGCAAAACTTACTATAATTGACGTTGCCCGGCTAGCTGGAGTTTCAACAGCAACAGTTTCACGGGCCATGCATACGCCAAACCTTTTGCGCCCGGCAACCCTTGAACGGGTGCAAAAGGTCATGCAAGAATACGGCTATGTGTATAACGCAACCGCCGGAGACTTCTCACGCCGCAAGTCCACGGTCATCGGCGTTCTCATGCTTTCTTCCACCACAAAAACAGCCGCAGCCCTTAATACTATTCAAGAGCTTGCCACAGAGCAGGGCTTTCCCCTCATTGTTTGTGTTTCCGGCTTTAATCCACGCCTTGAGCGCAAGTATTTGCAGCAGTTCCTTGAACGCGGCGTTGCCGGGGTTCTGATACTTGGGTATATGTCGGAAAACGGCGAACTTTTTACCATGTTGCAACAACGCGGCATCCCGTGTGTATTTCTTTGGGACGCCATGCCAGCCACAGACTACAGCTATATTGGCATTGATAATGAAAGAGCCATCTTCACCATGGTCAGTCACCTTATAGGACAAGGGCACAAGCGTATTGGCTTTATGTGCGGCTTTAATACGGGAGTTGAGCGCATTACCAAGCGCTATAATGGATATAGGAATGCATTACAGGCCCATGATATTCCTTACGATGCCTCTCTGGTCTGCTCAGCAACGTCCACCTTTGAGAATGGCAAAATAGCCATGCAAACCCTCCTTGCCCTTAAGCACCCACCGCACTGTGTATGCTGTGCGAGTGATGTTCTAGCCATGGGTGCCATTTCCGCCGCCTATGACGCCGGACTGGCCATTCCTGGTAACGTGGCAATTGTTGGATTTGATAACAGTGATATCTCACAGTACACCTGCCCCTCATTAACAACAGTGGATGTACCCGGAATTGAAATGGGCCTGTTGGGCGTACAGGCCTTAATGACACTCATTGCCGAACCAGGGCACCCCCCCATCCAGCAAACCTTGCCTACTTCACTTGTCTTGCGGGCGTCCAGCCGACCAATGCCCCGCTAAGAGCTGTCTCTCAATAAGCCTTTCAGGATACCAGCAAACGGCTCTTTGTGAGTTCGTTGCACAATATAGCAAATTCAGTTTAGAACTTATCCATAAATAGAGGCCATTGCACAATGGCCTCTGGCAACTGCGTAGCAGGTGCTCGCAAGCGAACAGCGCAGCGTGCCTTTCTCTTTATCTTCACTGGATAAGAAAATGTATCGTTTTATCTTGCTGAAA
>JAVBJS010000124.1:0-18018 GCA_031546885.1 Desulfovibrio sp. | reverse complement strand
CTCAAAGCCTGGCCATTTCTTTTTTCTGAAATTCGCCAGTTCCGCTTTACGGTGCTCAGGAATCGGAGTTGGTGGGCGCATAATAAGCTCCTTGGTTGGAGCTTATTATACATTAACGCCATCTTGATTGCAACTTGGTATTAGTTAGGTATTTCCGATGCATTTCCTGCAAACAAGGTATAAGAAGCATTATCCGCCAATAAGCTTCATTGCCATCTGCGGCAAGGAGTTTGCTTGAGCAAGCATAGCTACGGCGGCTTGCGACAGCACCTGGTTACGAACAAATTCTGACATTTCCTGGGCTACGTCCACGTCAGAAATTCGTGATTCCGCTGCTTGGAGGTTTTCGGACTGAATTTGCAGGTTACTGATGGTATTTTCCAGTCGGTTTTGTGCCGCACCAAGATGGGCGCGGATTTTATCCTTGGAAACAATGGCGTGGTTAAGAGCATCAAGTGATTTTTGCGCTGCCGCCTGTGTTGAGATGGTAAAGCCGCCCAAACTGGGGTCGGCATGGGAGCCAACTCCAAGGGCAGAGGCTGTCGCATCACCAATTTCTATGTAGTAATAGTCTTCAGCGGAGTCGTTACTGGTTCCGAAGTGAATCTTCAGTTTTCCCGTTGCTTCAAGGCCGGTACCATCGTGGACAGAACTGGAAAGGTTGCCGTTCAGAAGATGAACGCCGTTAAAGTCTGTGGCGCGTGCAATTCTGTCTATTTCCGAGGCCATGGCCTGGTATTCAGATTCAATCATTAAGCGCTGGTCAGAGCTATATGTGCCGGTGGCAGCCTGTTCCGCAAGTTCTTTCATGCGAATAAGTTTTTCATCGATAATCTGTAACGCGCCATCTGCCGTTTGCATCAAAGAAATGGCATCGTTAGCGTTACGAACACCCTGGTTCATGCTGGAAATTTCTGCCCGCATGAGTTCTCGAATAGCAAGGCCAGCGGCATCATCCGCAGCTGTGCCAATACGCAAACCTGACGAAAGGCGGCGCGTTGAGGTAGCAAGTCTACCATAACTTTGCCCAAGGTTGCGGGCAGCGTTTGCTGCCATCATATTGTGGTTAATAACTAAAGACATACTAACTCCTCCTCCAGGGTTTGCTGGCTAGAAGTTAGCAAAATGAATGCCAAAATATAATTATCAATTAAAATAAGGCAATTAGGATATGAGCTTTTCAAAGATAAGCATTTTTACTGCTCTAAAGGAATTTTTTTCCTCAATTCTCTGACAGGGTTTACCTCTTGCCTTGAGTTCGTTGCACAATACAGCAAATTCAGTTTAGTCTTCCCTTAAAAAGCCTTCCGAAGACTCTTAAGAGCTAAATGCCAAGAGAAGACATAGAACTTATCCATAAATAATGAGGGCGTGTGGCAAGAGCAAGGAAAATGGTTTTTTTTGCGGAGGGAGTTGACTCTTATGTCCTCGACCCAGAGCAAAAAAGGCATTTGACGCAGCTATTGACCGCGAACATCCTTATTTATGGATAAGTTCATAATTTTTATCGAATGATTTCAAAACAGAAGCTGCTTTGAAATAAAGACACGCCGCGCTGCTCGCTTGCGGGCGTCTGCTGGCGCATCCGCAGAGGCCTCTGCCTTGTAAGAAATTGAGAGCACGTCGCCAGAGTTCATTGCACAATGCAACGAACTCTATTTATGAGTAAGTTCAAAGTCTCCCTTGCCAAGCCACAAAAAAACGCCCCTTACGGGGCGTTTCTTGATAGATAAGGGGTAGAACCTAGTAGCGCGGTTGGCGCGGTGCTTTGGGCTGTGCTTCATTTACGCGCAGCGTACGACCACCAAAGCTGGTGCCGTCCAGAGCTTCAACAGCCCCAGCAGCATCACCTTCGTCAATTTCAACAAAACCAAAACCGCGAGCACGGCCGGTTTCACGGTCGCTAATAAGCTTAACTGAACGCACATTGCCGTGGTTGGCAAAAAGGGTACGCACTTCGTCTTCCGTTGCCGACCAGGGCAAGTTGCCCACATAAAGAGACTTCGTCATGAAAAAACCTCGCAAAAAAAAAATAAAATCCGCGCCCAATAAGTCCTGCAAACGTCTGCCGGAAATGCGCGTTTCCTTACAAAAGGCGTGCCCTAACATCTGCTTTGCGTCAATAGAAAAAATGCGTTTTCCGACATTTTTTTGCAAGTTTTTTTTATTGTCGCCGTACTCCGAATCGCTAAAAACGTCTCTTTATCAATAATACCAGGATTTTGGGTGCAAAAACAACATTTTTCAATCTAACAGCAAATAACGTGTCGCAAATTAAAAAAAGTGTGATACCTCCCTCAGCACCTCTCCATTCCGGGCAGTGCTTTTTCAAGCACATTGCCAATAGAAAGCAATTCTGCTTCCCCAAACGCTTTTCCCATAATTTGCAAACCCACGGGCATCCGGCTTGTTTCGCCCAGTCCCACCGGCAGGGCAAGGCCGGGTAATCCCGCAAGATTCAGGCTGATGGTAAGAATATCCATTTTATAACTGGTAAGAGGATCGTCGATAAAGGCTCCCCGCTTCCAGGCTGTTACTGGTGCAACAGGAGCCAGCAGCGCATCACACTGCGTCAGAGCCTTTTCAAAATCCTGAAGAATCAGCCGTCGCACCTGTGAGGCTTTTTTATAATATGAATCATAATATCCCGCTGAAAGTACATAGGTTCCCAGCAAAATGCGGCGCTTTACTTCCTCACCAAAGCCCTCAGAGCGAGAGTTGGTATAGACATCCAGCAGGCTTTGCTCTTTTTGGCTGCGGCGACCGTAGCGTACACCATCAAAGCGGGCAAGGTTGGTACTGGCCTCGGCAGACGCAAGAATGTAATAGGTAGCCACAGCGTACCGCATGTGTGGAAGGGACACTTCAATAATACGCGCACCTAATCCTTCCGCAACACGCACCGCATTGCGGCAGGCGGCTGTCACTTCGGCAGAGAGTCCACCATCCCAATACTCCTTGGGAAGCCCAAGGGTCAGACCAGAAAGATCCTTACGGCTCAGCCCAGCCATAACATCTGGCACAGGCAACTGTGCGCTGGTGGCATCGCGTTCGTCATACCCGGCAATAACAGAAAAAAGCATAGCGCAGTCTTCCACAGTGCGCGCCATGGGGCCAGCCTGATCAAAAGAGCTTGCGTAAGCCACCATGCCATAGCGTGAAACACGCCCGTAAGTCGGCTTTAGCCCCACACATCCGCACAATGCCGCCGGCTGGCGAATGGACCCGCCCGTGTCACTCCCCAAGGCACCGTAAGCCTGCATGGCAGTCACACAGGCAGCGGAACCACCACTTGAGCCCCCCGCGACCTTTTCCACATCACGCGGGTTTGCGGTAACGACAAAGGCGGAATGCTCTGTGCTGGAGCCCATGGCAAACTCATCCAGATTCGTCTTAGCTATAATGATAGCTCCCGCATTTTGAAGGCGCTCCACCACAAAGGCGTCATACGGGGGTATAAAATTTTCCAACAGACGGGAAGCGCAGGTTGTCGGCATTGCTTTTGTACAAAAAACATCCTTGACCGCAATGGGCACGCCCCATAGCGGAAGGAGCTTCTGGCTATCCGGCCCCTGGGGAAAGCCGGACGCCTCCAGAGATTTTGCGGCCTGCATGGCCCCTTCTGAATGCACAGTAAGGCAGGCATGCAATTGTGGTTCTGTTTCGGCAATGCGATTAAGGCAAGCCTGAACGGCTTCTGTGGGAAGAATATCACCTGCGGCAAGGCGCTCGCGCACCTGCATAAGGGAAAGGCGATGGGGCATTGTTCTCTCCAAAAATAATGTTAGTCAGAAACAGATTAAAAGCAGTGTTTCCTTGGGGGCAGCCCACAGAACGAACTTCAAAATTGCTCTAAATTACAGGGGGCACAACAAAGAAAGCATCGTGCCGCCGCGGCGCATTCTGCAATACAGCATCTACAGTCAGGCGCTGCGTTGCAACATCTTCACGCGGTGGAGCCACCTGTTGCATAGGGGAGTAGAGGGGTTCTATTCCTGTGGTATCAGCCTGATTTAAGATATCCATATAATCAATAATGGTAGCCATTTGCTCCGCAAGGCGAGCAATGGAATGTTCCGCGGTTTCTGGAGTAAGCCCACAGGCAAGATCAAGGCGGGCGAGGGCTGCTGTAGCAACAACTTCGGCTGGAGTAACGGCCATAACTATCTCCCATTTTTTTTAAGAACTATACGGCAGAGGAAACAAGAAGTCATCTATTTCGTGCAGCTCCACCTCCGACAATACCTTATACGTTTAATAGCGGTCGTTGTGCAATGAACTCTATTTATGGATAATTTCTAAGAAGACAACAGCATTGCGCCTACATGCTTCCTCTCTCTTTTTTTATCGCTGAAGGCGGGAAACTATTGCAATTTTGCAAAATACCTGCAACGCTATATGGCATAGACGCTTTTGCCTGTAACAAAACCGTGCGGCATGTGTTCTGCTCTTACAAGAGCAATGTACCTTTCAAAGGGAGGGATTATGTCATCATCCGATCAGTGTTTTTTCAAGCCGTTATATCAGGTTGCCACAGTTATCAATTCCAGCTTGAATCCACAGGTGGTATTACAAAGAGTTGTCGAAGAAGTAGCCCAGGCACTTTCGTGCAAAGCGTGTACCTTACGTCTCTTGGACAAGGAAGGAAAAAACCTTCTAGCCAGCGCCAGCTACGGCTTGAGCCGCGGCTATCTGCTCAAGGGCCCCATTGAGCTGTTAAAAAGCCGTATGGATGCCGACTTGCTGACTTCCGGGCAGCCGCTCTACATTAAAAACGTATGCACAGATAGCCGCTTTCAGTACCCAGACGCTGCTAAGTCGGAAGGGCTTGCCTCCATCTTAGTAGCCCCCCTTGCGGTTGACCGCAAGCCTGTGGGGGTTTTGCGCATTTATACGGATAAGGAGCGCGAATTTAGCACGGCGGAAAGCGATTTCCTTATGGCGGTATCCCACGTGGCTGCTATTGCCATTGAAAACGCACGCTTACATGACGCTCTCCGTTCAGACTTTGATCTGCTGACACAGTATAACTATCAGATTTTTGAAGATTAGCCTCAAGCCTTTCTACCCGAAAAGAGTTTGAGCATTTTGCTACAATGGAGAAACGTCTTTACAGGCTTCTCCGCAAGAGTGCGTTAAAATAAATATCCAATAAAATCAGAGCGTAACAGTCTCAGCATAGGAATTTACCATGAAAAAAACACGAGTTGCTATTAACGGTTTTGGGCGTATTGGGCGTCAGGTTTTTCGCGCATTACATGAGCGCTACAGAGACAGTGTTGAGATTGTGGCTGTGAACGATCTTTTTGATGCGGCCACCAATTTTCACCTGCTGGAATATGATACCAACTACGGGCGCGCAGCCTTTACCCCTGTTGTGGAAGGTGACACAGTGCATGTGGATGGCTGGAAGGTAAAAAGCCTTGCCGAGCGCGATCCCAAGCTTCTCCCGTGGGGTGATATCGGCGTGGATGTTGTAGTTGAGTCTACCGGTATTTTTCGTACCGGCACACAAGCACAGGTACACCGGGACAGGGGAGCAAAAAAAGTAATCATCACAGCCCCTACCAAAGAAGAAGACCTCACTATTGTGCTTGGTGTAAACCAAAACGATTACGACCCGGAAAAGCATAATATTGTTTCCAATGCATCCTGCACCACAAACTGCCTTGCCCCTGTGGCCCTGGTTCTTCACAAGAACTTTGGCATTCAAACCGGTGTCATGACAACAATACATGCTTATACCAACGACCAGCGCATTCTGGATCTGCCACACAAAGATTTGCGGCGAGCACGGGCTGCTGCCTGCAACATCATTCCCACCTCAACCGGGGCTGCCCAGGCTGTTGCCAAGGTTATACCGGAGTTGAAGGGCCGCTTTACCGGATATTCCCTGCGCGTGCCAACCCCCACGGTCTCTGTGGTGGACTTTACCGCCATTCTTGAAAAACCAACAGATACAGAGGCCTTACATACATTGTTGAAAGATGCGGCCAACGGGCCCCTCAAGGGTATTCTTGCCGTCAGCGAATTGCCTCTTGTTTCTTCCGACTTCAAAGGAAATCCCAATTCATCCATTGTCGAAGCGGAATATACCTCCGTTTCCAATGGTAACATAGCCAAGGTTGTGGCGTGGTATGATAACGAATGGGGCTATTCCTGCCGGGTTACAGATCTCATTGACCTCATGGCAAAGAAAGGTCTGTAGAAATGATAGATCAGGGGGGGGGAGGGGAGCCCCTCCCTCAATGACTCATAAGAATACCCGGGCTAGTACCCATGCAACACGGCGATATGCGCTGCTATTGTACAAAAAAACATGTACAACGATATTGGGTATTAGGTTAGAACTTAGAACTTATCCATAATCGAGGCTATTGCACTCTGCAACGAACTCCATAAGTTCTAAAAAGAATCCTCGCCGGAATGAGCAGCAATGAATGTTGTGTGCATATTCCGGCGAATCTACTGTGTGATAGTTTTTGTTGTACAATGAGAAAAAATGCTCTTCCCCGATTGACTTTATACACTCAATGGCAGAATATTTTCGCGAACAAATGCCCACCCCCATTCATTCCAGCAAGCGAAATACGTCATGCCCCACAAAAATCCCGCATCACGCCCCATGTTTCTCTATCTTGCCGTTCTCACCTTTGCCCAAGCCGCCGCGTTTCAGGGATGGAATTCGCTCTACACCAACTTTGCCGTTGAAGTAGCGCATCTGTCAGGGAAAGAAAACGGTATTGTACAAAGCTTTCGAGAGGTGCCGGGCCTGCTCTCCGTTGGCGTTATTTTTTGCCTTTTGTATATGCGGGAAGTCACTCTCACCTCCCTTGCCATTGTTATTTGCGGTGTGGGGGTAATCTGTACAGGCTGGTTTCCCACCCTTGAGGGGCAAATTTTTTGGACACTCATTCTGTCCTTTGGCTTCCACTATTTTGAGGCAACAAATCAATCCCTCACCCTGCAATATTTTTCCATTACAGACAGCCCTGTCATAATTGGTAAATTGCGCGCTATCACGGCTGCTGCCAGCCTTTTGATGGGGGGAATTATTCTATTGCTTTCAAAAACGCTGCCTTATCAGGCCCTTTTTGGCATTACCGGAATTGTTGCCCTTGCGGCAGGAATATGGGGATTCTTCCAGCGCCCGGAAATGGCGAACTTACCACCCCAGCGCCGGGGAATGGTGCTACGCAAGCGCTACTGGCTTTTTTACACCCTGACCATGCTTTCTGGGGCGCGCCGACAAATTTTCATGGTCTTTGCCGTGTTTTTGCTGGTGCAAAAGTTTTCTTTCAGCCTCACCGAAATGAGCGCTCTTTTCCTGTTCAACAATCTGGTCAACTGGGTACTTAATCCGTATATAGGTAAAATGATTAATGGAATCGGCGAAAAACGCCTGCTCACGGGAAAATACTGCGCCCTTATTGCCCTGCTTATTGCCTATGCCTACTGCACAAACCCTTGGGTAGCAGCGGGGCTCTATATCCTTGACCAGGTGCTTTTTAACTTTACCGTTGCCATCCGTACCTTTTTCCAAAAAATTGCGGATAAAGAAGATATTGCCCCCAGCATGGCAATGGGCGTAACGGTAAATCATATTGCAGCGGTCGCCGTACCTCTCGTGGGTGGTATGCTCTGGATGGTGGATTACCGTATTCCCTTCCTGCTTGGTGTCGGATTTTCCGTACTTTCACTTATTATGGTCAATTTCATTCCCTCCAACCTGTCACCCCAGCGCAAGTAAGGGCCTGTTCAGACGGATACAACAGCAATCATGCATATTCTTTATATTGACGCTCTCCCCGATCTTGTAACAGCCCTTGAAGCGCTGGGGCATCAAGTAACGGTGTTGCGTCTTTCAGGGGGAATGACCCCCCTGCCGTGGCTTCTCTCCCGGCACAGCATTCAGCCAGACCTTGTAATTCAACAAGAACATTTGGGCAGGCGGGCTTTTTTGGGGGGGCTGGAAAAGGCCCCCTGCCCCACCCTGTTCTGGGCCATTGATTCGCATCTGAATCTTTACTGGCAGCAATATTATGCACTGCTCTTCGACGGAATTTTAACCCCTCACCTTTCTCTTTTTCACGCCTTACCACGCCTTTTGCAGCCCAAGGCGCTTTGCCGCTTTGCCCAGTGGGGAGCGCTTCGCCCCTGGCGAGCTCACGCCGCACGAGCCCACCAGATAAGCTTTTGCGCCCGGCTTGACGCAAACCGGCCCTTACGGGCCTGCCTGATAACGCTACTACAAAAATACGCAGGGCTACACCATGCCGGCAACCTTTCCTTTCAGGCAATGATGGAGCTGTACGGCAGCTCTCGGGTAATACCGAACGAAAGCATAGCCAATGAAGTAAATTTCCGTCTTATGGAAGGGGCTTCCGCCGGCTGTCTGGTGCTTAGCCCCAATGTAGGAGAGGATCAAAATACCCTGCTTACGCCAGACAGCGAATTTCTTATCTGGCATGATGGGGTAGAGCTTCTGCACCATGTCGCCTGGGCAAAGGCGCACCCTCTGGCGGCAGAAAAAATAGGCAAAGCCGCCCGCTTGCGTATTTTAATGGAACACTTGCCCACGCACCGGGCAAAAACTCTGCTGAATTTTGCTGCCACCCTTACCCAGCACCGCCTTGTGGGGCAAGAGGCAGCCCTTGCCTTCTGGCTCACGCAAACAAAACTCTTGCGAAGCGGAATGCTGAATCTCAGCGCTGAGGAATACAATACGCATACCCGCCAGGGTGCGCTCCTCGCCCACACTCTTTTAGAATCCCCTTCCGCTCAAGGAACCATGCTGGCAGAGGAAGCCTTTGCTCAAGTCCTGCTGCTCAAAAACAATCAGGATCCTTCCTCGCAGCTAACCGAGACTCTTGGACAATCGTGGGAAAGCTCTCCCAGCCTGGAGGCGCGGCTCTGCAAAAATATGGCCTATGCCAGTGCCGCTTCCGCCAGCGCTCTGCAACGGGGTGACTTTGTAAGAGCGCACGCTCTCTGGGAATCTGTGGCAAGCAACCCCCTGATAGCGGATATCTCCACCACAAATGAGGTGCCACCCCCGGCAATAACTGATCTGCTGCCTGCTACTCCATTGCCGGCCCCCCCGCGCATTCCTGTGGAGCTGTGTCGCGCCTGGGCCGTTCTCTGGCAACAGGCCGGAAGAACGGTGCAAGCCGGGTTTCCCTTCTCTCCCCAAAGTGGTATGCTTCCAGAGTGTGCGCATGAATATCTTTTATTTGCCCAACAATGCAGTCCGCATGACACCAGCATAGAAAAATATCTCGCAGAGCTTTTGTCCACCCTGCCAAGTCACCACATTCTCTATCTGGGGCACCTTGCCGACGCCTGCTTGCGCAATCCCTCTAACTGGCGTATCCAGCTAGCCTTTGCCATTGCTTCATTAAAGGCCTGCCGCGTGGAAGAAGGCATGCAAGAAATAGAACAGAGCAGGCTTCTTGCCATAAAAGCAGACGACGAAGGAATATTTGACAAAACCTTGCAAATATTCGTACCTTCTTGGAAAAAGACAAGCTGCAATAGTATTTCATGATATCAAACATTATACAGGCTAACCTATGTACACATCCTCTTTTCTACGCCGCGCCTGCATAAGTGCTTTTCTTCTTCTTCTGACCATCTCCGCAGCACACGCTGCGACAGCAGAAGACTTGATGCTTTTTCAAAACTTGTACTACGGCACTCCCAAAAAGACCCTTCTGGAATTACCAGGAGTGGAAGAACTGCAAAGTAACGCCTTGCAAGGTGATGAAATACTCTTTGCCGGGAAGCGCTGGGATCTTGCCTTTGAACTGGACGACGATACCTTAAAAAGTGTTGTTATTTCCCATCAAGGGGATGTTCTTGACTACTATAATGCCGTAATTACGGAATTAACCATTCAAAAATTTCTTATTTTGCGCATGGATACTGCCGATGGAGAAAAAGATATTGTTGCAGCCATGCATGCCTCAAAAGAGGCAACCGCTAAAACCATTACCGATTTTCGCCAAAATATCTCAAACACCAAAGAATTTTCTTGCACTTTCATAGAGAGCTTGCAGGCGGGGATAGAAAAAAAATATACTGATTCCGCTTCCTCCTACGAATTTATTAAGAAGCTGTCGCGGCCAGTGCGAATTCTCAAGGTGCAGCACGATATTTTCAATGGCACGAGCATTATTTCCATTGCTTTTGGTTTGATCGGGCCGGGGAAAGGCAAAAAATAACAAGATTGGGGAAATCTGAAGATGGTAATTCTTCCCTGCATTGTGGGGCCAACGGGCGCGGGTAAAACCGCTGCTGCTCTTGCCCTTGCCGCAGAATTGCCGTGCAGTGTCATCAATGCGGACTCGCGGCAGGTCTATCGGGACTTTCCGCGCATTACCGCGCAGCCTGCACCGGATGAAGCCAGCCAATGCCCACACCTGCTTTACGGTTATCTGGATATAGAAGAAAAGCTGAGTGCCGGAACTTACGCCCGCACCGCAGCTTCCACTATTGAGGATGTAGTGCAAACAAAACGCACACCCCTGCTGGTGGGGGGGACAGGCCTGTATTTTCGCGCACTCCTGGAGGGTATAGCCCCCATACCGCATGTGCCGCCCTCCCTTGCTTCCGCCTGGCAGGAGCGCTGCAATACTGAGGGAAGCTTGGCCCTACATGCTTTGTTACAGGATATTGACCCCAGCTATGCCGCAAAGGTACATCCCCACGACCGCCAGCGCATTACCCGAGCTTTGGAAGTATGGCAGGCCACAGGAAAAACATTTAGCTGGTGGCACAACCAGCCCCTCCCACCGAGTTCTTATAGTGTGCAAAAAGTTGGAATAACATTGCCCCTTGCGGAACTTGAAAAAATTTTACAAAACCGCATAGATGCGATGCTGGAACAGGGGGCCGTTGCCGAGGCGCAAGCCGCCCTGACCCGGTGCGACGACCCCACAGCTCCCGGCTGGTCAGGCATTGGGTGCCGCGAGTTATATCTCTATTGCAAAAAGGAAATTTCACTGGAAGCCTGCAAGACCCTTTGGCTTCGAAACACACGAGCCTACGCCAAGCGACAGCTTACCTGGTTCATGGCAGATTCGCATATTCATTGGTTTGCCCCCCGGCAAAAGGAAGAAGCGGTTGAGATGCTCCTCCGCTGGATACAGAAAACCAAAGAAAACACTGATGAGAGTATTCACACCTTGAAATAATTTACACCCTCCCGCAAGTTGATGACGCTTGCTTCACAAAAAGGATTTTCAAAGGAATTCAGTCCTTTGGCAACCGAAGGCAAGTATTCTCTTAGGTGGTGTCGTCTGTTATTTGCTTTAGGTTTTGTTACCCCTGATTCAGAGAAAGATTTTTTTAAAGAGGCTTTGCCTCCCTCACTCAAGCCGCCCTCACCTTTTTCAAAAGAGTTACCGCATGCCAACCGTATCATTTTGCAAAATCATTCCAGGGGGCAACTCCACCATTCTCTTGCCCCAGCCCACCTTTGCTCCTGACAAGCTGGCACATATAGCAAGGGCCCTCATGCATCCCATGCATTTGCAGGCGGAGCAGGTAGGTGCCCTGTATCTCAAAAATCCCACCGCGCATTTACAGATGATGGGTGGGGAGTTCTGCGTCAATGCCACCCGCGCAGCGGCCTTGCTGCTGGAGCGTGAAGGCCGCCTTACTCCCTGCGGGCCAGGATGCAGCCGGGGTGAGCTGACCGTTTCCGGTATGGCAACCCCCATAGCCGTCATAACTGCGGAGCGCGAAGAGGATATCCTGTCCCTCCTCAAAAAAGAGGAAGCCCCCGCGCCTCAGGTACGTATCAACAAACCCACACACCGTTTTTGCGGAGCACGCATTCCGTGCGGGGCTGGTTGCTTAAAGATTGTAGAGGTGGAGGCAGGGATAACCCTCATTCACCTTCCCGGCATAAGCCATCTGCTTATAGATGCGACGGAACACCCCATGCCGGAAAATTGGCGTAAGGCTGCATCGGCATGGCGCCGTAAAACAGGACTTGACACGGCACCTGCATCCGGCATTATTTGGTATGATAATACTTCGGGGTTCCACATCTGGCCGGCTGTGGAAGTGCAAGCAACCCACACGGAACATATGGAAACCGCTTGCGGATCGGCATCTCTTGCACTGGCGCTCATGGTATACCATACTGCAATCACGGAAGCGCACGAATCAGGAACACCCGGCAAAGCTGCCATAGGCCCCATCGCCATTCGCCAACCAAGTGGGGAAGCTCTCACCGTTGCGTTGGAAATTACAGCTACTGGTAGTTTGCCGGATTTTGCCTGGGTTTTTGGCGCGGTGTGGATGGCGGGAGAAGGCACGGCGTATTTTGAAGAGCCTCACCAATAACAGAACAATAAACATTTACCCCTGAGCGAAACTGAACTGTAATGTCCGCACAATTTACCCTTTTTTTTGATGCCAAAGACCATGAGCTGCTCCAAGCCATTAACAACTTTTTGGAGCGCGATTCCCATACGCCAGAGCAAGATGCCCGGCGTTTTTTTCATAGAGCTCTGCATCCGCATGGCATTAACGAACTGGCATTGTCCCAGGAATTCCGCGTTGCCTATGCCGTCATCAATCTTCTTGACAGCCTTGAGGCTGGCCAAGCGCATGATCGCATTAGCGCTTTGCGTATTCTGCATAACGAAGTGCTCTATTTTGCCTCCAGCTCCTTCCGCTATAATACCGGGCGAGTGCTTATTCAGTTGATGAAAAATCTGGTGCGGGCGCATGGTAATTACGACCAGCAGTTACGTCTCGCGCATGACTTTCGTAAGGCAGCCGGCGGCAACCGCCGCATTATTCGCCAAATGCTCAAACAGTTTTTTTTGCTGGAAATGCCGGAAGAATGGAACCAAATCTCCTTTGATTTCCATGTTCACGACGCCAACACCAAGGGGCGCAAGTCTCCCACCCATCTCATTATGGATGCCTGGATCAAGGGCATCCGCTCCTTAAGCGTTTTGTATTATAATTATGTCGAACCGTCCGCAGCGGAAGAACTGATGCAGGCTGCGGAAATAATGGGCATTACCGTTAATATCGGCGTGGAATTTCAGGTGAAATTTCACGGCAGGTATGTGCAGTTTATTTGGGAGCCTACAGGCTTTGCCGATTATCGAGACATGCTTGCCTTTTTAGAAGAGCGCCCCATTCAACATCTTATGCGTATGGGAAGAGAGGCCTCACTGCATCATCATAACTATGTAATTTCTTTACTGCATCATGTAAATCAACACATGCGGCATGAAATAGGCGCAGCTTACGGCGTGGTGCTGGAAGAAATTCATGAAGAAGAAATTCTCGGTGTGGTAAGGCGTGGGCAAACCTCCCGCACTCACCTTGCCGAACTTATTTACAAAAAAATAATCGACGCGTTCAGCAGTAACTTTCCAGACATACGCGAGCGCCATGCCTCGGCTACGCCTGAAGAACGGGAACAACTGCAAAAACAGATTAATGCCATTAATGCCCTCACTCCAGACTACGTTATGGATACCTGGCTTTCGTCTAAAAAAAGCGGGCACGTCTCCCTTGTCGATTTTATCTCTGCAGATGGCAAGGTGCCGGAGATAATGCAACTGTCTCCAGAAGGCCTTATGGACTGGCTTTCCTCTGTCCACGGCACCTGTCGCATCGTACTGAACCTGTCAGACCTCTCCGCTGCGGACGTTCTTGAACTGCTCTACATCTGCACGGGTATGATTACTCACCTGGAGCTCTATAACCTCAAAAATTTCATGGGCGGGCACATGGACGCCATGGAATCCATTTGCTCCTTGCAAAGTGCGGTCAATGAAGGAAGTATTATTGCACTCAAGCGACTTATTCGCAATATTATCAAGGAATTCGGTTGTTCTTTGGAGCCGGACGCAGAAAACCGCTGTGCGGTTTTTTCAGAAATTTTACGAAATATTCCAAAGCTGCAAGCCTTTTATGCCATACACCCCCTTCAGGCCAGAGTAGGAAGCGACTCCACAAGTAAATCCGCACGTATTCACGGTATGGGCTTTGTTTTCCCGGAAACACTGCCTAGACGTGCGCAAAAAATGATTAGCCACGACAATTCACAGCGCAGCATCATCCCCTTACATCAGGAGGTATACCCCTCCATCGTGTATTACCCCAAAAACCGCACGCACGCGGTTCAAAAATTTACTGAATTTGTTCGACTTCTCCCCGGCTGTCGGCGTTTTGGGCTGCACAGTGAAGAGATATGGACACTCAACAGCAAGCGGGTGGAATATACACCCAACGGAAATATCACAACTCTTGGAGGATTTCAGCGCGAAGCGCATCAAGCCTTTTCCCTGCAACAGGAAGAAAAGAAGCCAATATCCTCGCACAGCTTTGCTCACTTGAACACTACTGTAAAAAATATTCTGAAAGTAACCTTTGGCTTTGCCCTGACTCTGGCTACGTTCCTCTATACGCAAGATTGGTGGGCGCTGGCCTGGTTTGGCCCGGTAGTTTGGTTCGGCATTACAGGGTACCGCAATATTTTACAGGCAACCCTTGGCGGAGGGGGGATTCGCCGTACTCCATTGCTGGGTTGGCGGGCCTATTTAAGCTGGTCGAGGTTATGTGATTCGCTAATGTTTACAGGCATTTCAGTCCCATTACTTGAGCTTGGCGTGCGCTGGTTGTTTTTGGAAAAAACCCTGAATCTTACCTCTGTTGATCAACCTCTGCTTTTTTTCAGCATTATCTCCGCTGTTAACGGCTGTTACATAGCCGCTCATAATATGTACCGGGGCCTGCCTCAAGAGGCAGTGATCGGAAACCTACTGAGAAGCGTGCTGGCAATCCCTCTTTCCATAGCATATAGCTTTGTAATTTATGAGGTTTTTTATCTTGCAGGCTGGGATATCCATGTGCTACAACAGAGCGCAGCGGTTATTTCCAAGCTGGCATCTGATTCAGTAGCCGCCATGATTGAAGGCTTTGCCGATAAGGTGGAGTTTTTGCGCCGCCGCTACTGGGACTACCGGGCCAAGCTCGAACAACTTTTCGGATGCTATTCGCGGCTTGAATTACTTTTGCCGGAAGAAGATGTGCTGGAACTACTGCAACGGCCCAAAGATTTCATTAAAACCGTTGGAAAAGAAGCGGAAGATCTGGAAAAAACCATTATTATCAATGCGTTGGATCTTATGTATTTCTGGATGTACCAGCCCCGCGCCCGCAGCACTCTGGCGCGTCTTTTACCCAAAATGACGCAAGAAGAGCGTGAAATTTTTATGCACAGCCAGTATGTGCTCACCCGGGTGCATGAGGTAAGTCAGCTTTTCGTTGATGGTCTTGTGGGAAGAAACTTTGCCAGACCCCTTGCTTTTTATCTTGCCAAGCATGAAGAATACCTTGCGGATATGGCAAAAATTACCGGCATTACACCGCAGGTAACATAAGGCGCAAACCCTGTGCCTTTTCATCCTTTACAGCATTGAGGTAGGCCACCTGTGACCGATGCACCATGGCGACACAAAGACCTGTTGGATACTGAACATCTTACCAAAGAAGAAATTTACACACTGCTTGCCACCGCAGAGCAGTTTCAGGAAATTAATACGCGGCCTGTAAAAAAGGTGCCCACTCTGCGTGGAAAAGGAATTATCCTCTTTTTTGCCGAAGACAGCACCCGAACCAAGACCTCCTTTGACGTGGCAGGCAAGCGCCTTTCCGCAGATACCTTTTCCCTTGGCAAGTCCGGCAGCAGCCTCAACAAGGGAGAAAGTCTTAAAGACACAGCCTTAACCCTGCAAGCCATGTCGCCTGATATCATTGTTATCCGGCATTCTTCCAGTGGGGCGGCCCAGTTTCTTGCAGAGCGCCTTCCCTGCTCTGTTATCAATGCGGGAGACGGCTGGCACGCTCACCCAACCCAGGCACTTCTCGATGCCTATACCCTCTGGCAACACTGGAAAAAATCTTCAAAGACTGCAAGCAGCCTCTCAGTTGCTGAGCGTGAACAAAAGCTGGCTGCGGATGAGCACCTGACAACTGCGAGCAAACAAGCAGTACCCTTAGGGGAAGGTCTCGACGGCATGCGGGGAAAATCCCTCCTTATTGCGGGAGATATAGCCCACAGCCGTGTTGCGCGTTCCAACATTCACCTTTTGACCAAACTTGGAGTGCAGGTGCGTATTTTTGCTCCCCGCACCCTGCTCCCCGCCAACATTGAAACGTGGCCCGTACAGATTTATACAGATTTTCATGCCGCTCTGGATGGCGTAAACGCTGTCATGTGTCTTCGTCTGCAACTGGAACGCCAACAGGCAGGTCTGCTGCCGGGTCTTTCCGAATACGCTTCGCAATTTTGTCTTACCCGCAAACGCCTTGACCTGGCAGACCCTCTCGCACCAGTGCTCCACCCAGGGCCCATCAACCGGGGCCTTGAAATTGCCGCAGATGTTGCGGATTCACCCCAAAGTCGCATCCTTGATCAAGTTTCAGCGGGTGTAGCCCTCCGTATGGCTGTTCTTTTCACTCTTGGCACCCGCAATGAGTAATACGCTGATACCCATGAGAGAGATATCATGACCCAAACGTTCCCTCCCTCGTTTTCCCTGAAAAATGCCCTGTATTTGCAAAAACCACGCGATATCATTGTGCGCGACGGTAAAATTGCCGCCTGCGCCCCCACCGGCTCCGCTCCTTCCGATTTACCCTCCGTTGATGCGGCAGGCCTCACCCTGTTCCCAAGCTTTATTGACGCTCACGTCCACCTGCGCGAACCGGGTTTTGAATATAAAGAAGACATTCAGTCAGGCCTCACCGCTGCGGCTCACGGCGGCTTTGGTGCCGTTCTTGCCATGGCAAACACAAATCCCGTCAATGACTCCGCAACAGTCACCCGCTTCATGCTGGAAAAGGCGGCAATCAACCATCCACATGGGCCACGTCTTTACCCGGTGGGCGCTTTGACCATGGGCCTGGAAGGCAAGGAACTGGCCCCCCTCGGGGAGCTGGCCCACGCGGGATGTGCGGCATTTTCCAACGATGGGAAGCCCGTTACCAATACGGAACTTTTCCGGCGCGGCGTTGAATATGCCGCCCAGTGGGGAAAGCGCGTTATTGACCATTGCGAAGACGAATTTCTTGCAGCAGGAACCCACATGAACGAGGGTACAACGAGCGGGCGCCTTGGCGTCAAAGGGCAAAGCACTGTCGCTGAAGCTCTGCACGTTGCCCGCGATATTCTCCTTGCCGAATACCTTACTCTCCCCATTCATTTGGCCCACATTAGCTGCCGCCAGTCCGCAGAGCTTATTGCCTTTGCAAAGGCCCGCAATATTCCCATCACCGCAGAAACCTGCCCACACTACCTGCACCTTGATGAGGAAAGCCTTCGCTCCTACAATACCAGCGCAAAAGTTTGCCCGCCCCTGCGCACCAAAGAGGATGTTGCCGCATTACGCCGGGCAGTGGCTGACGGCGTCTTTGATATCTTTGCTACAGACCACGCCCCGCACGCCGCCCATGAGAAAGATCATCCTCTCGATCATGCGCCTAACGGCTTCGTCGGCCTTGAAACTGCCGTTTCCCTCACCTACGATCTGGTACGGGAATTCCTCATCTCCGAGGAAACCTTCATCGCCATGTGGCATCAGCGCCCAGCCGCCATCTTCGGGCTGCCGGTAAACAATTTTGCCGTGGGGGACCCCGCAAGCTTCTTCCTCTTTGACCCCGCCGCTACCTGGCAGCCCACCAGCGCTACCTTGCACTCTAAAAGCCATAATACTCCTTTTTATGGCGCAACACTGCGCGGCAAGGTTACTGCACACTGGATTAACGGGCATAAGGTTGTATAGGTGAAGCCACACGTACCCACCTGCATAGGCACAGAGCAGTGGCAAGGCAAAACGATTTAGAACTTATCCATAAATAGAGGCCATTGCACAATGGCCTCTGGCAACTGCGTAGCAGGTGCTCGCAAGCGAACAGCGCAGCGTGCCTTTCTCTTTATCTTCACTGGATAAGAAAATGTATCGTTTTATCTTGCTGAAA